>JAYVWD010000954.1:0-3916 GCA_043786345.1 Pseudomonadota bacterium | reverse complement strand
GCGCCCGACAAGCTCGAGCAGCTCCAGGCGAACCTCGTCCGCTCCCATGCCTGCGGCGTCGGCCCGCTCGTTCCCGACGAGGTCGTGCGCGCGCTCCTCATCCTGCGCGCCCACACGTTCTGCCTCGGCCACAGCGGCGTGCGCTGGGACGTGGTCCGGCAGGCGCTCCACTTCCTCGAGCACGACATCCTGCCCGTGATCCCCTGCCAGGGCAGCGTCGGCGCCTCGGGCGACCTTGCCCCCCTTGCCCACCTGGCCTTGGGCCTCATGGGCGAAGGCGACGTCCGCGTGAAGGGCGAGATGGTCCCCGCGGCGCAGGCCCTCGCGGCGTTCAACGTCAAACCCCTCGTCCCGGCTGCGAAAGAGGGCCTCGCGCTCATCAACGGCACGCACTTCATGACGGCGCTCGGCGCCTTCGCCGTTCACGAGGCGAGGACCTTGGCGCTCACGGCCGACATCGCCGCCAGCATGAGCCTGGACGCGATCCGCGGCACCACGACCGCCTTTGACGAGCGCGTGCAGGCCGTCCGGATGCAGGCCGGGCAGGCGCTGGTCGCCGCGAACGTGCGCCGGCTCTTCTCGACCAGAGACGAGATCATCGAGAGCCACAAGGACTGCGGGAAGGTCCAGGACCCCTACAGCTTCCGCTGCGTCCCCCAGGTCCACGGCGCGACCCGCGACGCGATCGACCACGTGGAGCGCGTCGTCCAGATCGACCTCAATAGCGTCACCGACAACCCGGTCGTCTTCGGCGACGGCGACGTGGTGAGCGCCGGCAACTTCCACGGGCAGCCGGTCGCCCTCGTCATGGACTACCTGGCAATCGCCGTCGCCGAGCTCGGGAGCATCGCCGAGCGCCGGGTCGAGAAGCTCACGAACCCGAATCTGAGCGGCCTGCCCGCCTTCGTGACCAAGGACGGGGGCCTCAACTCGGGGTTCATGATCCCGCACGTCGTCACGGCCGCGCTCGTGTCCGAGAACAAGATCCTCTGCCATCCGGCGAGCGTCGACAGCATCCCGACCTCGGCCGACAAGGAGGACCACGTGAGCATGGGCCCGATCGCCGCCCGCAAGGCCCGCGAGGTCATCCGCAACGTCCGCAACGTGCTGGCGATCGAGCTGCTGACGGCCGCCCAGGGGATCGACCTGCTCGCCCCCCTCGCGCCGTCCAAGGCCCTCGCGGCCGTCCACGCCGGGATCCGCAAGCTCTCGGCCCGCATGGACATGGACCGCTCCCTGCACCGCGACATCGCCGCCGTTTCGGACTGGATCGGCGCCGGGGGCGCGCCGAAAGCCGCAGCCGCGGCGGGCTGTTGGCTCGAATGAAAGAGCGGGAAAAATCTGCTATGCTTTCGACAACCTGATCGATGAACACAACCTGCATCACGAACAACCCCTCAACCTGAATCCGAGGCATCCCATGAAGAGTCTTTTCCTGTTTCTGGCGTCGATGGTGTTTACGGTCTCCGCCCGCGCCGAGCCCCTGCGGGTCGGCGGCGACTACAAGGTCACCGCCGTCGACAAGGTCCGCGACGGCGCCTTCGTCCTCGAGTTCACCTCGACCGCGCCGAGCGGCAAGTACGACGTCCTGCGCCTCGAGAGCGACCACGTCCACGTCGCCGTCAAGGTCGGCCAGCAGATCCGCCTCTCCGCCGAAATCCTCACGGAAAAGGGGAATTCCGCGGAAGTCTCGCAGATGGTCATCTTCCTGCCGAGCATCCAGGGCCATGTCCCGGTGTGGTTGCTCTCCAACAAGGCCCCGGCGCAGGACCATCCGAGCTCCCGGTACCTCGAGATGCATAATCCGCTGAACGATTACGTCATCATGTGATGGCGGGCATCTTCCCCCTCGCCAGCCGCCCTCGGGACCTGTTCGCCACCTGGCGCGGGCGCCTGTTCCTCGTGAACCTGGCGCTCTTCCTGTATGTGAGCTGGCGCTCACAATCCTTGTTTTTGCCGGATACCGCGACCCTGATCGCCGTCGGCGCCAAGGATCCGGTGCGCCTCGCCGCCGGCGAATGGTGGCGGCTGATCACGCCCGTCTTCATCCACGTCGGCGTGCTGCACTTCGCCCTCAACAGTTACATGCTGAACGCCGTCGGACGCCAGACCGAGCAGGTGCTCGGCGGCATCTGGTTCATCCTGATCTACCTGACCGCCGGGGTCGCGGGGAACGTCGCGAGCAGCGACTTCAGCCCGAACCTGAGCGCCGGCGCCTCGGGCGCGATCTTCGGCCTGCTCGGCGCCGGGCTCTACCTCGAGCAGTCGATCGGCGCCCGGGTGCGCGCGGTCACGGGAAGGCGGCCGCCGGTCGGCGCCTACCTCATGACCGTCGTCGTGAACCTGGCGTTCGGCTTCATCGTCCCTTTCGTCGACAACTCGGCGCACCTCGGCGGCCTGTTCGCGGGCTTCGTGCTGGCCTTCGCCATGGTGCGCCTGCGCCCGAACAACCTCGGGCCGCCGCGGCCCGCGCTGGGCTACGTCGCGGTCGCCGTGCTTTCCGCGGTCCTCGGGGTCGGGGCGTTCGTGGGCACGTCGAAGACGATGATCGTGAACCAGCTGACGCGCGCCGCGCGCAAGGCCGACGGCCCGCGCGACGGCATCTTTTATCTGAGCCAGGCCCTCGAGGTCGAGCCGGCCGCCTACGATTTGGGCCTCGACCGGGCGCGACTCCTCTTCAAGATCGACGAGCCGAAGTACGCGCTCTACGACGTGCGCGAAGCCTTGATCGACGCGCGGGCCGTGCCGCTGGCGCGCAAGCTCGAAGGCGAGCTGATCGCGGCGGGCAAGCTGCACGAAGCGACCGAAGTTCGGCGGCTGGTGGACCGGCGGGACTAAGCTGTATGATGAGCCCATGAGTTTAGAGCGCCTCGCCATCGAGCACGGCACGCTTCTCGGTCTGGCGACCGAGGCGGCCCGCGCGCTTTTTGAGCCCGTGATCAAGGCCTATGCGACCGAGCCGCAGCGGCATTACCACGATGCCCGCCACTTGCTCGAGGTCTTGACCGAGGTCTGGCACCTGCGGGCGCAGGCGTCCGACGTCGTGCCGGTGCTCGCCGCGGCCTGGTTCCACGACGTGGTCTATAAAACCGAGCGCCGCGACAACGAGGAGGCCAGCGCGGCCTTGGCCGTCGCGGCGCTCGCGGCGCGGGGCATCGCGGGCGGGATCGCCGCCGAGACCCGCCGGCTCATCCTGACGACCAAAGACCACCTCGCGTCCGTCGACCCGAACGCCCGCGTCCTGGCCGATGCGGACTGCGGGGTTTTCGCGGCGGAAGCGCCGCGCTATGCCGACTATGCGCGCGGCATCCGGGCCGAGTACGGCGCCTACGGCTGGACGGCCTACGCCCTGGGGCGCGGGGCGTTTTTGCGCAGGATGCTCCGGGTCCACGACGCGCGCGGCAGTGTCTTCTTCTTCGCCGACGCGGCGCGCACGCATGCGGCGCACCGCAACCTGCTGCGGGAGCTCAGCGCGATCTCGCCGCTGCCGCTGCTCTATTCGCGGGTTCTGGGCCGGGACCCTTTTCGGAAGCTCGCCCGCTAGCGCCTGTGAAGCCTTCGCCCCGCCCTCACGCGCTCCGCCGCTTCTCCGACCAGTCCGCCTCGTAAAACACGCGCAGCCGCTCCCGCACCCGCGCGTCATCCGGCCCGTCCTCGCTCCGCGCGAACCAGAATCGTGCCGCGAACCGGGTCGCCTGCACGTAGGGCTCGGGGTCGTGCGCCACGATCTCCGCCCGGTCATAGAGCGTCCGGGCCAGCGCGACGATCTGATAGTCCCCGCTCTGCCGCCGCAGGGTCCGGGCGCAGATGAGCAGCTTGTCGAGCTCGCCTTGCAGCTCGAGCTCGCTCCTCGTCACCGGCCGGCCCGCGGCCATCCGGTTAAGCAGCAAGTGGAAATGGCTCAATTCCTCGATCA
>JAYVWD010000953.1:0-2837 GCA_043786345.1 Pseudomonadota bacterium | reverse complement strand
ATGCCGGGCGCGACGATGCGGAAGATGCTCCACAGCTCGCTCAGGTTGTTTTCGATCGGGGTGCCCGTCAGCGCCACGCGCCACTGCGCGCCGATCGAGCGGACCGCCTGCGCCGTCTTGGTGTGGAAATTCTTGACCGCCTGCGCCTCGTCGAGCACGAGCGCGGCCCACGGCACCGCGGCGAGCTTCTCGGCGTCGCGCTGCACCAGGCCGTAGCTCACGAGCAGGAGGTCCCCGGCCTTGAGCTTCGCCAACACCGTGTCGCGGTCCGTCTCGCGGTACATGATGACGTTGAGGCCCGGCGCGAAGCGCGCCGCCTCCTTCGCCCAGTTGGGGCTGACCGAGGTCGGCGCCACCACGAGGGACGGCCCGTCGCCCGCCAGTCGCAGGAGAACGGCGAGGGTTTGCACGGTCTTGCCGAGGCCCATGTCGTCGGCGAGGCAGGCGCCCATGCCCCAGGCGGCGAGCCGCGCCATCCACTCGTAGCCGTCCTGCTGGTAGGGGCGCAGCGTCGCCTTGAAGCCTTCCGGGAGCGGGCACGGCATGTTCTGCGACCGCTTGAACAGCGCGTTGGCCCGTTTGAAGTCGTCGCTTGCCTGCGTGATCTGCACGCGCTCCTTGGCGAGATCCCAGCCGGCGAGCTCGGGCAGGCTGGCCGCCGGCAGCGCGAGGCCTTTGCGGTCGTTTTCGAGCAGGCCCGCGAGCTTCGCGAGCCGCGCCTCGAAGAGCTCGGTCACCCGTGTCCAGCGCCCGTCCTTGAGGCGGACGTAGCGCGTCTTGCGCTTGATCGCCTGGATCAGCTCCTGAAGCTCGATGAGCTGGCCGTCCACGTCGACCGTGCCCTTGACGTCGAACCAGTCGCGCCCCTCCCCCACCGCGATGTGGAAGGTCTGCGACTCCAGTGGCGCGGCCTGCTCGAAGTTCTTCTGCGCGTACTTCGGCCACTCGACGACGACGTGCGGCTCGTTGACCGCGTAGTCGTTCAAAGCGCTGACGAAGTCGAGCGCGGCGTCGTCCGTCCTGATAAACCAGATGTGCCCGTGCACGCACGGCAAGGTCAGGAGGCCCATCGCCTCCACCAGGGCGCGGGCGCGGTCCTCCTCGCTGCTCAAGCGCCGCGCGACGTTGCGCGGGGCCGCCGGGTCGGACACGTCGAGCACGGTCTCGGGGCCCATGCCCGCAGGGAAGTAGCCGCCGGTCGGCGCGGGGCGTACCAGGAGCTCGACCTTGATGCCGCTCGGCTGCATCGGCGTCAGACGCGCATGCAGGAGCCCGCTCGCCGGCGTCGCCGACGCCGCGACGATCGTGTCGGCGACCGCGACGGCGAGCCGCTGCTCGAGGCGCACGAGGTAGGCGAGGAGGCGCTCTTTCTCGGCCATCGGGACGGGCTTGGCCGAGCGCTCGAGCTTCGTCAGAAAGGCGGTGGTCGCCGCGTTGCAGCGCGAGAACAGCAGGCGCCGCGGGTCGTCGGCGAGCGTCACGTAGCCCTGGCCCTCGAAAATCCACTGCCGGACGACGGGCGCCGCGTTGATGTGGCTCGCGACGACGATGCCCTCGTCGGTCGCGCGCACGGTCAGGCCGACGGCTCCGGCCTCGACCGCGACGGGTGCCTGGGGCTCCCCCTCGTCCGCCCAGAAGACCAGCGGGTGGCCGTCCAGGTCCTCGAGCAGGCCGAACACGTCGACCTCGAAATCGTCCTGATTTCCGAGCCTTCGGGGCTTCACCCGGGCGGCGGCCAGGTGGTCGGCCTGCGTCGACCAGAGCGCGGGGGAGCCGATGAACTCGCCCCAGCCGAGGCGCCGGCCGCGGCTCCACGGGTCGAGGCCCAGGCGCGTTTGCAAAAACGGGGCGAGGTCGAGGGCCGCGTCCACGCGCCAGACGATACGGATCCCGTCGGTCCGGCCCGCCTCCTCCGCCGCGGTAAAGCCGGCGGAAAGGTCGGGGGCGACCCCGATGAAGTCGTCCATCGCCGCGAAGAGCGCGCCGTGGTCCTCGTTGCGGAGCTGCTTGTCGGCGAGCTCCTCGAGCCCGGCCGCGATCGTCCGATAAGCCGCGAGCACGTGCGCGCAGCGGGGCTCGCCGGCGGCCGACAGGTGCTTGCCGCAACCGCACTGCGTGACGCTGGTGCCGCCGAAGACCGGGAGCGTGAGGCGCACCTTATGGGTCTCGCCCTTGTCGCGAACGCTCGCGCGCGCCTCGTCCCCGTCGAGGCGGCCGTCGACGAGGCGGCCGAAGGCGAGCAGATCCCCGCGCGCCCGGGCCGCCTTTGGGTAGTCCTGGGCCAATTGGCCGGCGATGAGCTCCCGCACTTTTCGGACGAGCGCGGGCTCGAGGTCGATCACGAAAGAGGGGTTCATCGTCATGCCGGAAAGGGTCTCCGGTCCTACCTTAAAGGCGATGCCGGCTCAGGAGCAGTGAAAAGTTATTAGTTTGTTTTCATTGGATTTTTCGGCTCACTTGGGGCCGCCGGATGCGCGAAAGTCTTCTGCCACCAGCCGACGTCGTGCCAGGCCCCGAGCTTGTGGCCGACCTTTTCGTAGACCCCGATCGGGCGAAAGCCGAAGCGCTCGTGGAGCGCCACGCTTCCGGCGTTGGGGAGCGTGATCCCGGCGAAGGCGTTGGCGTAGCCCAAGGCTCCGACGCGCGGGAGCAGGGCGGCGTAGAGCGCGGCGCCGATGCCGCGGCCGCCGGCGCCGTCGCGCAGATAGATCGAGACGTCGACCGACCAGCGGTAGGCCGGTTTCGGGCGGTGCTGCGCGGCGTAGGCGTAGCCCAGGACCTCGCCGCCCTCTTCGTAGACCAGCCACGGGTATTTCACGGTGGTTTCGGCGATGCGC
>JAYVWD010000952.1:0-3705 GCA_043786345.1 Pseudomonadota bacterium | reverse complement strand
GACATCAAGCGCTCCGACCTCGATAAAGGCGTGCAAAAGACGCCCGACGCCCAGGCCGTCAAGATGTGCCAGCAGATCGCCGAGCTCTACTTCGCGCGGGCGCAAACCAAGGATTCTCCGAAGTATTTCGAGCTCGCCCAGGCCGAGCAGCGCGCCTACCTCCAGTATGTGCGCGGCATCGTGAGCACGACCTACAAGAGCGTCCTGCACCGCGACGCGACGATGACCGAGCAGGCCCGGGCGCTCCAGTCCATGACCCGCGAGTTCTCCCTCGATGACCTCAAGGCTTCGCTGATGGGCGCCCGCATCGATGCCGACGAGGGCCAGGCGATGCCGGCCGTCGAGACGCTCGAGGGCCTATAAAATGATCAATGATTTCAATAGTATGATAGAAATCATAAAAACGGTTAAAATAGCATTGACAATGGCGCGCAATTTTATTATAACGATGGTTGCGGGGTCCTAAACCCGCCGCTGATGTTCCCTGCTGAAGCTGAGTTCCTTTTTTCCCCCCTACTCCCTTGCTGCTTGTTGAGGATGATGGCCATGTCGACGATGAGACTCCTGACCGCTACGGTCATTGGCAGTGCGCTGCTCGTTTCGTGCAGCCAAGCCCAGTTCTACGGAACGACGCCCGCCCGGGCGAAGACGACGCCGACGACCGACCCCTTGAAGGCCCTGAGCTGCTCCGCCGCTCCCGCCTCGGTCAAGGTCGGCGAGCCCGCCGTCATCACGGTCGACGACCCGGCCGCCGACGCCGAACTCCTCCAGACCGTGGTCATCGGCGACAAGAAGACCGAAATGACCCTGGCCCTCGAAGGCGGCGTTTACGTCGTCAAAGGCGGCGCGGCCAACCAAGTGACGGCCGACCAGGCCGGCCACTTCGCGGTCGAGATCCGCAAAGCCGGCGCCGCCGCCGTGCTCGCGAGCTGCGCCTTCGACGCGGCCTCGGAAACGTCCGCGACGGGCGGCACCGGCACGCCTGGCGGCACGACCGACGGCACGCCGACTAAGACGACCGGCGGCACGACCGACGGTACTCCGACTAAGACGACCGGCGGCACGACCGACGGCACGCCGACCGGTCCGACGGGCGGCACGACGGGCGGCACGACCGACGGCGCGCCGACCGGCACGACCGGCGGCACGACCGGCACCACGACGGGCGACGTGCCCCCCGGCCCGATCTGCACCGACACCGAGCACGCCACCGGCGCCCACATCGCCTTCCTGATCGACAACTCCAACTCGAACAGCGCCACCGACTGCCCGAGCCCGACCGAGATCGAGACGTTCCAGGGCAGCAAAGTCTACGCCTGCCAAGGCCAGACGAACCGCGAAAAAGCCGTCATGGCGGCCTTCGACCTGCTCCAGTCCGTCGCCGACAAAGAGCCCGCGAGCGCCGCGGCGACCTCGTCGCTCTCGATCGCGTCCTTCCCGACCCGCGCCGACTTCATGGCCGGCTGGAGCAAAGAGACCAACGGCATGATCGACGTCAGCGCCGCCAACCGCGCCGCGACGGCGTCGGCCCTCGGCTTCAGCCGCAAGCCCTTCGGCCAGACCCCCTACGACGGCGCGATCACGGCGGCCAATGAGCTCTTCCAGGGCCTCGCCGACGACGGCAAGGCGCGCGTCGCGGTGCTCGTGACCGACGGCGAGCCGACCGACAGCAATCCGGGCGCCGTCGCGGCGAAGGCCGAGGCCCTCCGCGCCCAGGGCATCCAGGTCATCACCGTGTTCTACTCGGTCTCGCAGAACCGCGCGCTCCGCCGCGGCGAAGCCACCCAGACCCTCTACAAGATCAACAAGGCGTCCGTCGACGGCGGCCATGGCCCCTGGTACGCCGCCGCCTACGCCAACTTCGACGCTTGGGTGAAAGCCCTGATCGGCGGCAACGGCCAGAAGTCCCTCGCCGAGACCATCAGCAACGACGTCGTCGAAGTTCAGAACTCCGACGCCCTCAAGGCCACGTTCCTCAGCATTATCCAGAAGAAGATCGTCTGCGAGTGATCGCCGGCTCCCTCTCTCCGGTTTAGTTGATCTCCCCTCATCCCTCATCCCAGTTTAAGCGAGCCAGCGAGCTTAAAGCCGCGAGGTTCCGAAAAGAAGGGGCGGGCTCGCAAGAGCCTGCCCCTTCGCTTTGTTTCGGGGCGAAAACCCGCTATCCTCCAGGTCTCGAAACGAACCTGGAGAATGCGGCATGAAAGACCTGATCGCGCGGCAGCGGCAATACTTCGAGACCGGCGCGACCCGCGGCGTCGCCTTCCGCATCGCGCAGCTGCGGAAGCTCAAGGACGCGATGAAGGCGATGGAGCCCGAGCTGCTCCAAGCCCTGCGGACCGACCTGAATAAGTCCGAGTTCGAGGGCTACACGAGCGAGATCGGCTTCACCTACGAAGAGATCAACCACGGGGTCCGCCACGTCGAGTCCTGGGCGCGGCCGCAGCGCGTCGGCACGCCGCTCCTGCACCAGCCCTCGACGAGCCGGATCTACCCGCAGCCGAAGGGCGTGGCGCTGATCATCGGGCCGTGGAACTACCCGTTCATGCTGCTGATCTCGCCGCTCGTCGGCGCGATCACGGCGGGTAACTGCGCGATCCTCAAGGCCTCCGAGATCGCGCCGGCGACGGCGGCGGCGGTGACCAAGCTGATCCGCGGCGCGTTTCCCCCGGAATACTGCGCGGTGGTGGAGGGCGGCGTGCCCGAGACGACGGCGCTGCTCAAGGAGCGCTTCGACCACATCTTCTTCACGGGCAGCATCCCCGTCGGCCGCATCGTGATGCGCGCCGCCGCCGAAAACCTCACGCCGGTGACGCTCGAGCTCGGCGGCAAGTCGCCGTGCTTCATCGACAGGGACATCGACGTCGCCGTGACGGCGCGGCGCGTCGTCTGGGGCAAGTTCTACAATGCGGGCCAGACCTGCGTGGCGCCGGATTACCTGCTCGTGCACCGGTCCATGAAGGAGCCGCTGCTCGCCGCGATGAAGGCCTGCGTGACCGACTTCTTCGGCGCCGATCCGAAGGCGAGCCCGGATTACGGCCGCATCGTCAGCGAGCGCCACTTCGACCGGCTCGCGGGCTTCGTCACCGGCGACGTCGTCATCGGCGGCCAGACCGACCGCGCCGCGCGGTACATCGCGCCGACCGTCCTCGACAACGCGAAGATGTCGGACAAGGTGATGGAGGACGAGATCTTCGGGCCGGTGCTGCCGGTGCTCGTCTACGAGACTCTGGACGAGGCGATCAAGCTCTCGAAGGAACGCCCGAACCCCTTGGCCTGCTACGTCTTCACCAACGATTCCAGGGTCGAGGCGCGGATCATCGAGGAGGTCCCGTTCGGCGGCGGCTGCGTCAACAACGCCCTGATCCACCTCGCGAACCCTAACATGCCCTTCGGCGGCATCGGCCAGAGCGGCATGGGCGCGTACCACGGCAAAGACAGCTTCGACGTGTTTTCCCACCGCAAATCGGTGACTAAGACGCCGACGGCGATCGACATCAAGTTGAAGTATCCGCCGTACGGGCAGCGCCTCAACCTGCTCCGCAAGCTGATGCGCTGAGCTACTGGAGATCGAGCGGCGCGACCTCGCCGCCCGTCACCACGGCCTCGTGCAGGGCGCCCGGCGCGTTCTCGGCGTCGCAGACGAACACCTGGTGCGTCCCGGACTCCAGGTAGTCGAGGCGCGCCGCGCCCCCTTCCACGGGC
>JAYVWD010000951.1:0-1977 GCA_043786345.1 Pseudomonadota bacterium | reverse complement strand
TGCGGTGTGACATGGGCGCCACGCAACGGCCGATCCGGCTCTACATCGCCTTTCAGCTCTTCTTCAACCTGCTCCTGTGGGTCCCGGTCTTTTACCAGTTCCAGAAGCAGATGGGGCTCAGCGATCCGGAGATCTTCCGGATCCAGAGCCTCTATTACCTGGCGTTCTGCGTCCTCGAGGTGCCGACGGGCTGGTTCGCTGATCGCTTCGGCTATCTGGCGAGCGTGCGCTCCGGCGCGCTCGTGCTCGTCGCCGCCAACCTCCTCGCGCCGCTGTGGCCGACCTACTCCGGCTTCCTGCTCCATTTCCTGCTGATCGGGCTGGCGCGCTCCCTGATCTCGGGCGCCGCGAGCGCCTGGGCGTACGAATACCTGAAGTCCCACGGCGAGGCCGCGCGCTACAAGCGCGTCGAGGGCGACGCCCGGTTTTTCTCGCTCCTGGCCCGCGTCGTCTGCTGGGCCGCGGTCGGCTGGCTCATGGCGCTGGCGCCGGCCCTGCCGTACTGGATCTCGGCCGAAAACGCCGCCGTCGCGCTCGGCGTGGCGTTCTTTCTGCCGGCCGTGCAGACCCCGCTGGCAGCCCTCGGGCAGGCGAAGGCCGAGGCGGCCGCAAGCAAGGTCACCGTCGTCGATGCGCTGCGCGCTGTCGCCCAGCGGCCGGTGCTCTTCCTCCTGATGCTGCAAGGCGTCGGCATCTTCGTGCTCGTGCGCGTGCTGCAGGTGAACCTTTACCAGCCGACGCTGGCGGGCAAGGGCTTCAACGTGACGGCGTTCGGCTGGGTCATGTCGCTCATGACGGTCTTCGAGGCCATAGGCTCCAAGCTCGCCTTCCGCGTGCAAAAGTATTGGAACGATCTGACCGCCGTGACGGTGATGACGCTGCTGCTCGCGGCCTCGGTCGCCGTGATCGGGCTCACGGGGCAGACCGGCACCCTGGTGGCGCTCGGCGCGTTCTCGCTCGCCTCGGGCGTCGCCTTTCCGGTGCAAAAGCAGGTGCTCAACGATGCCATCCGCGACTCGCGGCTGCGCGCGACGCTGCTCTCCATGGAGTCGATCGTCGACCGCGCCGTCTGCGCGCTCGTCGTTCTGCCGCTCGGCGGCCTGGTCGCGGCGGGCAAGCTCGACGCCACCCTCGTCGCCGGCGGCGGCGCGGCGGCCGTAGGCGCACTCATCGTTCAATGGCTCGTCCGGCGGGGCCGCGCGGCCGAGCCGGCGCCGCCCCTGGTCGCGCCGGGCGCGGCCAGCTGACGCCGCTGCCCCCGTTCCGCGCCACTCCAACGACAACAGCGTTCCGCTTCAAAGTCCCGACAACCCGAGAAAGGTCCCCCATGCGCACCCAAGTCCTCTGCCTCCTCCAGTTGATCCTGGCCGGCTTTTCCGCCCCGGCCTCGGCCGAGGCGGCGAAAGACTGGCTCTATTTCGACCTGGGCGAGGTCATCGTCACGGGCAACCCGACCGCGGGCTACACTTACGTCCCCGGCGCCATGGAGTACCTCTCGACGATGCGCGCGGCCGGCTTCAAGCTCGCGCTGATCACCAACATCCCGGAATCCTGGGGTGCGACTTGTGGCCTCAAGTACCAGATGCTACAGACGTTTCTTAGCGACCGCCTGCACGAGCCGGCGCCGATGGAGTGGACGCGCTTCGACGCCGTCGTCGTCCCGCCGTTCGACCGCTACCGGAAGCCGCATTCGTTCATGTTCCTCGTCGGCCTCGCCAACACCTGCCCCGGTCGCGCCCTCTACGTCGGCGAAGTCGCTGGCGAGATCGGCACGGCGAAAACCCTGGGTTACGCCACGTTTCAGACGCCCTCGACCGGACCGGGCGAGCCGGTCCAAAGCCCTCTGCCGCCGCTCGCGACCGTGCAGCACCTCCTCGACACGGCGTTCACCTTCGAGCAGCCCGAGGGTTGCAACTTCACGGACCTCTTCGACCCCGTGTTGGCGCCCCAGGATCAGCCGTCGGGCGTCGCGCCCTG
>JAYVWD010000950.1:0-4576 GCA_043786345.1 Pseudomonadota bacterium | reverse complement strand
ATGGGGATCAACGTCTGGGAAGTCCTGGACGCCGCGGCCACCAAGCCTTTCGGCTTCATGCGCTTCAATCCCGGTCCGGGCTGGGGCGGCCACTGCATTCCGCTCGACCCTTTCTACCTCGCATGGAAGGCGCGCGAGTACGGCGTATCCCCGAAGTTCATCGAGCTCGCGGGCGAAGTGAACGTGGCTATGCCGCTCTATGTCGTGAACAAGCTCCAGCAGGCGCTCAACGACGCGGGAAAAGCCGTGAAGAACAGCAAGATCCTGCTCATGGGTATGGCCTATAAGAAGGACATCGACGACACCCGTGAGAGTCCCGCGCTCGAGGTCATGCACCTCCTCGACGGCCTCGGCGCCAAGTATGACTACCACGACCCCCACGTGCCGAAGCTCCAGGTGACGCGCCACTCCCCGGAGAAATCCGGCATGGCATCCGTCGACCTCACGCCGGAGAACGTCGCGAAGTACGATGTCGTCTTGATCGTCACCGATCATACCAAGGTCGACTACGCGCTCATCGCGAAGCATGCCAAGTTGATCGTCGATTCACGCGGCGTCTATCAGCACCCGGATCGCGCCCGCATCGAGGGCCTGAAAGAGAAGCTCGTCATGGCCTGATTCCTCTGAATTATCAGAGGAAATCGGCAATGTAGAAGCGCGGAAGGTAGTGGAAAAGGAGGAGCAGGATCCACGCGATCAGGCCCCTCTCGACCCACGTCGCCAACGGGCTGTCGCGGTCTTTCAGATGGTAGAAGCCGCAGCCCGCGGCGGCGAGGAGCGCCGAGAAATCGGTGCCGAAGAAGCGCGGCATCACAGCGGCGGTCAGTAGCACGCCCGGACGGGTGAAGTAGGCGAGAACGGACGTCACCATCAGCAGGTGACCGGCGGCCAGGATTCCGATTGCCACCCCCGCGGCGGCGGCGTAGCGGCGTGTGCGCCAGCGCGGCATCAGGAGCGCGCATAGGCTGAGCCCAAGGAGCGCCAGGCTCAAGACGACGAGCAGCGGTGTCCACACGGTGGAATGCCCCCAAACGAACGAGCCGAAGGTCGCCGTGAGGTTGTAATGGAGGGCCGTTGCGATCACGTGTTTGGACGGCTTCGGAATGAGCCCGATAAGCCAGGCCGCGCGGATCGAGAAGGCATGAATGGGCTCCGCAAGGACGGCGGGCATCGTGCGCGTCGCCGCGAAAAACACGCCGACCGTGGCGAAGAGCGTCGCCAGGGTCGCGATCGCGTAGGGTTTCGGCGCGCCGACGTCGGGACCTCGTCCCCGCGACCATTCGAGGCCTCGTACGGCGAGGAGCAGCGCGGCACAGCCGATGACTGGCACGGCGGCGTATGCCGAGTCGTCGATTTGTCGCGAGATGAGGTCAAAGACCGTGAAAATCGCGAGGACGAGCAGCGCGCGCCAAGCCGGAATGCGCGGCGAGAGCGCGGCGTATACGGCCCCGCCGCCAAGAACTCCGATCGCGAACATATAGTTGTCGTTCGAAATGCTCGCGGCTTCGGCCAGCATCGCGCCGCCGAGGAGCAGGCACCAGGTGCCCGCGCGCAGGCCTTCGCGCCCGAGGCACAGCAACAGTAGAAGGAGCACGCCGGCGTACGTGATCAGGTTGGTGACGCGGGCCGCGAGCAGAAAATCCTCGGGCTCGACCAGGTTGATCCCAAGCATTTGGAGGACATGAGAAAGCCCGCGATAGTAAATCTCGGGTCCTTCCGTAACGCCGCAGGAGCCCAGGATCATGTGAGGACACTGGGTCTCGCTCGCGAGCGAGACATAATGCGCGCGGAAAAAGCGCGATTCGTACATGAGCCGGGTTGTGTGAGTGTTGAAAAGGGGATCCTGCAAGGGCGGCAATACCCCCGGCTCGTCCAGAGTCGCCTCGATGTAGGCGTAGCGGAACATGGTCAGATGCGCGGTTTCGTCGTGACCGGTGAAATAGGGCGCGATCATCGCGTTTCCGAGGTAAAGCAGGCCCGTGAGCGCCGGCAGCCGCCACGGCTTGCGGCAGGCGGCGATCGCGAGCGCCGCCGCCAGCAACAGGAAGTAGCCAAGAGCCCGAGGCGGCGAGCCCGCGTACCAAGTGCCAAGGGGGCCGATGACGTTAGCGGACTCGACCTCCCGTTGCGGCATGGTCCAGTATGTCCCCTTGTACTTGTCCTGCTGCAGGTAGAGCGAGATGCCGTCCTGCGCGCCGCCGTCCTCGACCCAAACCTTTGCCGGGTATTCGGCGTCGCCGATCGGGATCGGAAACGAAAACGTCAGGAAGTCATTGTCGCTGATGGTCTCGCAGGCGATGGGCTCGGCGTCGGTTTTAAGGAGCCGCAGACGGACGGTGCAATGGTTCGTCCTTCCGTGCGTCCCGACGAGGAGCCGGAGCGAGCGCGTCGGCTCTTTGGAGCCGAGCGTATCGATCGGCACCATGAATTCCTGATAGGCACCGGTGACGATCTTGGCGCGCGGAATCGGGTCCGTGAGGTTATGCAGCGCCGGAAATCTCGGGTCAAAGGCCGATTGCGGCGAGCCGCTCGCCGGAAGCAAGAGCATGCCGAGGGCGAGGGCGGACCAGATGGCGAGGCGCTTCATCATCGCGTCGGCACCGTCAGGGTCATCGCCCAGGCGTCGCCGAGGATGTTGGAGCGCATGGCGGCGGCGCGCTCGCGCGTGGCGACGACGCGGATTTGAACGGGGTCGTCCTGCCACCCGTCCAGGCCGAAGTCCGACGGCAACAGGTGCAGCACGCCGCGGGTCACCTCGGCGGTGTGAGGTCCCAAGGCGACCGTTTTCCATGGGCCCGCGTTTCCGTCCCGCATCTGGACGGTCAAGTGCTGAACGCCGACGTCATTAATTCGCAGAACGAGGCGATCACCTTCGAAGGCGGCGTCCACGTCGGGAGGTTGCGGGGGTGTTTCGAGCCGGAAGAGGCCGCCACCTGCATCGCGAAAAAGCCGTGAATCCTTGTCGAAGTGGGTCGGCGCGTAAATGCTGGTGCCTCTCCGGACGGTTACTTCCACCGGCTTGTCGGGCGATAGGGCGAGGCGGTTTTTGTCGGTTGTCTTCCACCGACCTCCTGGCTCGGACCGGTAAAGGAGGCTCAGCATTGGGTCGCCGTTGAGCTTGACGTCGGAAGGCGTCTCGATGGAGTCCCCGCCGATGGGCGCCGCTTTGACCTCGAGGTAGGCGCCCCGGGCCTCAAAGCCGGCGACGTGCAGGAACGGCGCCGTTACGATGTCGCCCACCGCGCGGTCGAGCTGGCGGGTAAAAGGCGCGCGTCCGCTGAAAAACGTGAACGCGAGGCAGGCGGCGTTGAACATCGCGAAGATCGACAACGCCGTGACGAGCTTCTGACTCAGCACGGACGGCGCTGCGGCCGGCTTGGCTTTGCGTAGGTTGACGAAGCTGTTGTGGGCGACGGAGTACAAGCCGAAGAGGGCCCCCATCGTAAAGTAACTTGCGGTGAAGCCGTTCCATAGTGCAATAGACTGAAACGTCAAGAAAAGGGCGATATTTTGCGCAAGAAGTTTTCTCTTCTTGAAGAAGTCGAAGCGAGTGAACCACCGATATGCGGGCACAAACAGGTAGTCCTTGAGCCAATTTCCGAGCGAGATGTGAAACCGCGCCCAGAAGTCCTTCGGATTGCGCGCGAGGTACGGATGATTGAAGTTGCGCGGGAGATCGACCCCGAGCATCCGTGCGAGGCCGATCGCCATGTGAGAGTAGCCCGCGAAATCAAAATAGAAAAAGAAGAAATAGAGGTAAGCGTCCAGGATGAAACGCCAACCGTGCCAGGGGGTCTTGGCGATCGCCTCGAGGCCGAAGCGGTTGATGCATTCCGCCACGACGAATTTTTGGAAAACGCCAAGCGCGAGCGCCCGCAAGCCATCGACGTAGGAATCCCGGCTAAGTCGTGCGTAGCCGCCGGCCAGATCGCCGTTGAACCGGGAATAGCGATCGATCGGCCCGGCGAGCAGCGATGGGGTGAATGTCAGGAAGAGCGCGAACCGGTCGATTGAAGGCAGCTTTTCCTCATAGAGGAGCTGGATGGCGCGGAACGTCATATATGAGAAGCCGAAGAACCAGAAGATCCCCGTCGTCAAATTGAGCTTCGCTAAGATCATCGGCAGAACCATGAGCGACGCGAAGACGAACCGGTTGCGTTTTTTCTGCGGTGTCCGGTGGAACCAGACGAGCACGCCGTATTGAATCGCGAGGAAGAGGCCGATGCGGAGCATGTGCTCCGGCAGCGTGACCGCGAGATAACCCGCGGACCCGACGAGCAGAAGCGCCGCAAGCGAAAGCCGGCGCGCCAGCCGGGCTTTGAAGGCATAAATCAGCGAGACGAACGCGATCGCCACGACGAAGAAACTGGGTGCGGTGAACGGCAACGGCAGCATGCAGCTAGAAATCCTGGTAGATGAATTTTATCGTCGACTTCGATTCGCCGCCGCTCAAGGTCGAGCCGTAAAGCGCGGGCAGTCCGATCAGGAGCCCGAGATAGAGCAGGATCTCGAGCGCGAGCCACAACCACGGCCGAGTTTTGGGCGTTGAAGGCGCCGTCATTCAAGGCGCCTCTCG
>JAYVWD010000949.1:0-2302 GCA_043786345.1 Pseudomonadota bacterium | reverse complement strand
CGCTCTACTGCGCCGGCGAGGCGCGCTTCGCCGATGCCGACGCGGCCCTCGCCGCGGCGCGCGCGCTCGAGCCCGACAGCCACGGGTTCCACTACGCGCAAGGCTACGTCGAGCGCCTGCGCGGGAACGTGCCGGGCGCGCAAGCCGCGTTTCTGCTGGCGCTCGAGCGCCACGTCGACTCCGGACACGCGCTCGCCCAAGCGCTGCGCGCCGCAGCGGAGCCGGGCGAAAAGGCGGCGATCATCCGCCGCTTCAAGGACATGCTGCTCGCGACGCGGACGACGCTTGGGCAAGGCCTGCTCCATTTCCACGACCAGGGCGCCGATCACCTGGACGACGGCGAAATGCTCGCGGCGCTCACGGAGCTGCACGCGGCCTTCGACCACCTGCCAGAAGGCTGGTCGACGCTGGCGCGGCAATACCTCCGCTGCGGCGAGGCCGGCGCGGCCCTGAAGGCGGCGACCGAGGCGGCGGCGCGCTTTCCGCTGCACCAGGCGACCTGGATCACGCTCGCCGAGGTGAACGGCGTTTTGGGGGACGAGGCGGCGCTGGAGCAGGCGCTCCTCAAGTCGATCGACGCCCAGCCGGCCAGCGGCGCCGGCGTCCGGCGCCTGGCGGAATTCCACGAAAAGAATGGGGATTTCGCCAAGGAGCAGCAGGTGCTGGAGGCCGCGTTGGCGCGCAATCCGCTCGATGCCGGAAACCTCGGCTACCTCGCCGACTGCCTCTGGCGGCGGGGCGCGCACCGGCCCGCGATCGAGCGCCTCAAGGACAGCCTCAAGATCAACCAGCGCGTCGACTGGGGCTGGACGGCCCTCGGCGAATGGGCCGCCGAGGTCGGGGAGCCGGAGCTCGCCGGCGGGTTCGCGCGCGACCTCGCGCAGCGCCGCCAGGACGACGCCTGGGCCTGGACCTGTCTGGCGCGGGCGCTGCGCGGCGACCAATCCCTCGAGGAACGCCTGGCGGCCCTCGACCGCGCGATCGCCCTGGACGACGAGTTGTTCGACGCCTATGAGCTCAAGATCGACCTCCTGCTCGACGCCGGCCGGACCGGCGACGCGCTTGCCTTCATACGGGCGACGGACCTGCCGCACGACAAACAGCAGCGGATTCGCGCCAAAGAGGCGCGGGTTCTGCTCGAGGGCGGGGACGCGGCGGGCGCCGCGGCCGTCGTCTCGGAAATCCTGGCGCGGGAGCCGCTCAGCAGCGACGGCCTGACGCTCTTTGCCGACGTGGCGCAGGCGCGAGAGGACTGGGACGGCTACCTCGCGGCGGCCGAGGCGCTCGTGCGCTTCCACCCGCGCCTGGCGACCAGCCACGGCTATCTGGGCGACGCGCGCCTCAAGAAGGCGGACGAAGCGGGCGCGAAGGCGGCCTTCAAGGCGGCGCTCGCGGTCGCGCCGGACTATGAGTTCGCGGCCTTTTACCTCTTCGACCTCCAGCTCGAGGCCGGCGAGCCAGAGGACGCGCGCGCGACGCTCGCGCTGCTCACGCGGACCGGCCAGCGCACGCCGCCGGTGGTCCAGCGCGAGGCGCTGCTCGCCGTCGCGACGCGGCAGGAGCCGCTGCTCGGCGCGGCGCTCGGCGAGCTCTGCGGCTTTCCGGAGCCGGAACTCTACCGGCTCGAGAAGGTGGCCGAGGCGGCCGTGAAGTCCGGCTTCGTGGCGCCAATACTGGCGCTGCTCGCGCCCCTCGCGGCCGCGCCCGGGACCGCGGGCATGGCGCTCAAGCCGTACATGAAACTCTGCGCCGAAGCCGGGGACTGGGCCGGGGCCGCGGCCCTGGTCGGCGGCCTTCAACCGGGCGGGGCGCCCTGGGTCGACGCCGCGGCGGCTTATGCGCAGGTCCTCGTCGACGGGAAGCAGCGGGTGCTTTTCCGAAAACTCGTTCTTACCCAAGGTCCGGAGCTCAAGAAGCACGACCGCACCTGGGCGCTGATCGGCCATGGATTTGGGGCCTTCCGCCTCGACGGGGAGGGCCTCGCCTGGCTCGCCGACTGGCGGTCGCGGACCAAGGCCGAAGGCTGGATCCTCTACAACATGTCGGTCGCGCTACGCCGCGCGGGGCGGGACGAAGAAGCCGGCGCCGCGAACCTCGCCGGCGCCGCGCTCGGGGGCGACGAGCACGCCGCGCTCGCCCACGCGCTTTGGGGCGCGTTCCACGCGGCGACCTGCGGCGACGAGGCCGCGGCGCGGGCGCTGCTGGGCCGGTGCCCGGCGACCGGCGCGGGGCTGGACGATCACGACCGCATGGTCCACGAGTTCGCGACGGCGTCCCTCGCCTTCTTCGACGGCGGCCGCGG
>JAYVWD010000948.1:0-2268 GCA_043786345.1 Pseudomonadota bacterium | reverse complement strand
GTCCGAGCCGTCGCCATCGACAAAGACGGCAAGTGGATCCCGCAGGATACGCAGCAGTTGCTGGAAAATCTGAAGGGTCCCGTGCCCATTCATTTGCCGCGGATGAATTTTCCGGCGCTGCCGGCCGCGGCGGATCCGAGCACCTCATTGCTCAATTCCGCCTCCTTCACCGGAAACGGCATCGAGGCGCTCGACCGCGACGCCCTCGTCATCTTCCCGGTTCTGCACGGCACGTTTGGTGAAGACGGCTCGATCCAGGGGATGTTCGACCTGGCCGAGGTCGCCTACGTCGGCGCCGACACCCTCGGCTCGGCCATCGGCATGGACAAGGGCGTCGCCAAGCGCCTCGTGCAAGCGGCGGGCGTGCCCGTCGTGCCGTGGGTCGAGACCCGCACCCAATATTGGTCCGCGCACAAGAACGAGATCTGCGCCGAGGCCGAAGGCGCGCTCGGCTATCCCATGTTCGTCAAGCCCGCGCGCCTCGGCAGCTCCGTCGGCGTCGCCAAAGTCAAAAACCGGGCCGCTCTGGAAAAGGCGGTGGGCGACGCCCTCACCCTCGACGACAAAGTCTTGATCGAAAAGGCCCTCATGGTCCGCGAGATCGAGTGCGCGCTCCTCGGCGACTACGACCCGATGGTGTCGGTCCCCGGCGAGGTCATCCCCCACGCGGAGTTCTACTCCTACGAGGCGAAGTACATCGACGCCGACGGGGCCAGCATGGCGATTCCCGCGAAGCTCGATCCGGATCAGACGCGCGTCGCGCAGGATCTGAGCAAGAAGATCTTCCAGGCGCTCGAACTTTACGGCATGGCGCGCGTCGACCTGTTCCTCGACAAGGCCTCGGGCGAGTTCTTCTTCAACGAGGTGAACACGATCCCCGGATTCACCGAGATCTCGCAATACCCGCTGCTCTGGAAGGAGTCGGGGGTCGCCCCGGCTCCCTTGCTCGACCGGCTCGTGGAGCTTGCCGCGAAGCGGCGCGACCAACGCAAGGCGCTCAAGCGCTCGAAGTGATCGTTTTTATGTCGTGCGGACCCGCGCGACAAAACCGCGGTTGGCGCTCGGCGCCGCTTGCGGGGCGTCTTCCTGCAGGTATTTCCGGTAGACCTCGTAGCACATGAACCAGAGGGAATAGACGGTCACCCGCCCCCAAAAGTCGATAAACACCAGATTGTCGGGGCTGTTGCTGATTTTGTCGAAGTAGGCGATCGGGCGTTTCTCATGATCGGGGAAGCCCCGGGGTAGCACCGCGATCCGACGCCGGTCAACCGCTTTCCCCCGGCTCCCAGGCGAAGCGCCCCAGGGCTTCCGCCAGATCTGCGCAGGTCGCCTGGGCGCCCGCGTCGAGGAGCTCCTGCGAGGTGTGTCCCGTCGTGACCCCGATCGCCTGGACCCCGGCCGCGACGGCCGCCTTGATGCCGTGCGGCGCGTCGTCGAACGCCAGGACTCCGGCGCGTTCGTCGGAAACCACGCCGAGCCGCCGGGCGCATTCCAGAAAGACGTCCGGGTGCGGCTTGGCGCGTGGTGTGTCGGCCCGCCCGACCACGACGGCCACGGCGAGCCCGTGCTGGGCGAGCACGGCCCTGATGAAGGGCGCCGCGGCGTTGCTCGCGATGCCGGTCGGCACGCCCCGCGCCTGCATCGCCAGGATGAACGCCGCGGCCCCTTGAAAAAGCGGGACCGGCACGACCGCGTCCACCATGAGCTTGGTCTTGACCCGGGCCAGGTCTGAGGCTTGCGAGGGGTCTCCGAAGCGGGTCGCGAGGATGTTGGCGATCGTCGGGGTCGCGTATTTCGCGACGGATTCCGGGCGATCCAGGGGTCGCCGGAAGAGGGCCTGGCAGGCCTGGTCCCAGGCCGAAAGGTGTGCCGCAAGGCTGTCCGCGACGACCCCATCGAAGTCCAATAGGACCGCGCGGGGCCGGCCCCATCGGTTATTAATCAAAACCGGGATAGAACACCCCACTCGAACTTGCTAAACTTGGCAATTCCGAGACCTTGTAAAGGGCGAAGGATTCCCATGGCGACCCGACTGAAGTTAACATCCGAGGCCGCGCGGGCCAAGACGCTCTCGATCATATGGCTGATCGTCATGGTGATCGGCAGCATCGGCGTCGATCAGGTCAGCAAAGTCCACGCGCAAAACTCGCTGATGCAGTGGCAGGACGAGAAGGACCTCTCCCTCTACCAGGGCCAGCGGTACCAGCTCTTCGCCCTCGGCTCGCCGATTCCGGCCGAGAGCAACCTCTACCTCTCGATGAGCTTCAA
>JAYVWD010000947.1:0-6581 GCA_043786345.1 Pseudomonadota bacterium | reverse complement strand
AGGGCTTTGCGGCCGGAGAAGTCCAGCTCGAAGCCGGCGCCGGCGCGGACGATGAGGCATAGGCTGCGGACTCCGGCCTGGTCGAGCTCGACGAGCGCCGTCGGGCCGATCGGATCGTCGTCGCCGAAGATCCGGATGGGCGTGCCCTTGAGGCCTTCGATCGTGCCCTGGAGCTCGGCCACGCGCTCTTTTTGCGCCCCGGCGAGGTAGGAGGCCTCGAGGCCGCGCGTGTCGTACTTGTTCTCGGGCTTCGAGTCCTCGTGCGTCGCGGCCTCGCTAGCGGCGGCGGAGGACGCCTGCAGCGCGGCGAGCTCGGTCGCGAGCCGCGCCGCGAGCTGATCGATCAGAAGGCTTTTGGCGGCGCGCGTCACGCGGAACCTTCGCTCCCGGAGGCGCCCCGCGTCAAGTCCGTTCGCGAAACCCGGGGCGCGAACGGAAAACCGGCGGCACCTGGGCCGCCGGTCCTGAAGGGGAGCCTAGCCCAAGGGTCAGGTTCCCGGCCTCAGACGACGAAGCCGAGGAAACGCAAAGCTTTTTCGACGACGCCGCGCTGGTCGGCGTTGCAGCCGGAGAGGGAATAGAACTCGCCGAGCTTCCGCTTGAGGGCGGGGCCGCGCAGCATCGTCAGCGGCTTCGACGAGGGGCTGGCGCCGTTTTGCTGGAACCGGTCGAGGATCCCGTGCAGCTCGGGCGCCGTGCGCTCGCCGGCCGCCATCATATTGAGGAGGAAGCGCGTCGTGGCCTTCGCGCCCATCTCGCGGACGCGGCGCTTCACCGAGAGGTCCCAGCCGGCGGCGCGCACGTACTTGCCGATCGTGCGCGCGTCGGTGTCGAGGAGCGCCGCGATCTCGCCGACGGTCATCCCGTGCTCGGTCAAGGCCCCATAAGCATCGGCCTTGTCGAGGAAGTGCAGGTCCTCCCGGTTGATGTTCTCGGCGAGGCCGGCGAGCGCGCGGTGCTTGTCCGAACGGAAGGTCTTGAGCGCGCAGGTGACCTGCGCCTGCCCCAAAGTTTCCAAGGCGAGGAGGCGGCGGTGGCCCGAGACGCACACCAGCTCGAACTCCTTGTTGCCGCGGGCCCGGACTTCGACGACGGGGGGGTTCTGGAGGCCGATTTCCCGGATGGATTCGACCAGGTTCAGGAATTCCGGGGACGTGGCGCGGATCTCCTGGCGCAGATTCTCGCTGCGGGCGATGGCGGAGAGCTCGAGCTCGAGAAAGCCGTTCATCGCGGCGATGTCGAAGGGCGTGAGCTTCTTCGGCTCCGGCGCCAGGGCGACGACCGGCGCCGGGCGGGCGATGAGCTCCTTCGCTTCGACGGGCGAGAGGCGCACCAGGGAAACCTGGACCAGATCGCGCCCCAGCTCCTTCGCCGCGAGGACGAGCTCGTGCAGCGACAGGAGCTGAAAGCTCAGGTCCTTGTCGGTCGTGCCGAGGACGTTGACCAGGGGGCGGCCGGGCTGGGCCGAAGGGTTGCTCTTCAGGATGCGCTTGTAGCCTTCGACGAGGCCCAAATCGCGCGCCGCCTTGATGGCGGCCGGGTCGAGCACGAGCTCGGCGATGCGGATCGGGCCCGGCTCGCCCTTCTCGACGCGCGCGAGGGTGCGCTCGATGCGGGTGCCTTCCGCGGGCGGCGCGTCGGCGGCGGCGCGGGCGTGGCCGAGGAGCGCCTCGACCTTCGAGAGCCCGGCGGACTTTGCGGCCGACTTCGTCGCGGCCGGTTTCTCTGCGGCCTTCGCGGTCATGGTCGGCGCCGGGCGGGCCGGGCCGGCCTTGCTGGCGCCGGCTTTCGCGGCGGAGGACTTGGACAGAGGCGGCTTGGCGGCCTTGCGGGTCGCAACCGGCGCGGACTTCTTCTGGGACGTCGTCTTCAAGTGCGGGCTCCTTGTTAGATCAGCTCGTTCGATTCAGCGGCGGCTTCGGCACGAATTTCACTCTCGACTTCGGTAAACACCACGGACTTCTCGGCCTTCGCCGCGGAAGTCTTCGGCTTGAGCTTTGGCGTCGCTTCCTTGGCGAGGGCGAGGAAGGCCTGGGCGACGTTGGACTTGGGCTCGCAGGTCACGACGGGGCGCGACATGAGCTTGGCGGAGGAAAGGCGTTTCGACGCGGGGATGACGCTCTTGAAGACGGAGTAGTTCCCGCGCTTGGAGCCTTCGCGGATGCGCTGCTCGAGCTTCCGGTGCGTGGACTCGGACTTGTCGTACTTGGTGACGAGGACGCCGAGGAGGGAGAGGCTTTTGTTGTAACGTTTTTTCACGAGCTCGATCTGGTGGAACATATCGCTCAGGCCGACGATCGGGTCGAGCTCGGCGAAGAGCGGGACCAGATAGTAGTCGCTCGCCACGAGGGCGCTGAGCGTCAGGCAGTCCATGTCCGGGTGGGTGTCGAAAATGACGACATCATAGGCATTGAGGGCGTCGTCGTCGCGCCACTCGTCAAACAGGAATTCACGCCCCAGGGCGCTGTTGCGAGACTTGGCGAAGTCGAGGAGGCTGCGGTGGCCGCCGACGAGATGGACGTTTTTCACGGCGGTCTCGTTGATGGCATCGGCGAGGGTCGCCTTTCCCATCAAGATGGAATAGACGCTGCTGCCTTCTTCGCTGCGGGCTTCGCCGAGGCCGGTCGTGGCGTTGCCTTGGAAGTCGAGGTCGACGACGAGGACACGCTTTCCTTGGGCGCCAAGAGCGGCGGCGAGGTTGATGACGACCGTAGTCTTGCCGACGCCCCCTTTGAGGTTCGCGACGGTCAATATGGAACACTTGCGCTTCATTACAGACGGCTCCTTCAATGTCGGCGATGTCTCTTGGGAATGAAAAATCGTACCGCATCGGTGAAACCGTTTCACCATCACGGGGAAAACAGTTCTTGGGGTTCGGTGAAACGGTTTCACCTTGGTCGATCCGGCAATACTTCGGAGAAACGTCAATGATTCGGTACATGGAGGTCGGCGGGAGGGCCCCTCATCATTCCGTTCCGCACCAAACCAAGACTTGAAAACAAGCAGAACGGCTGAGCTCCCCCCACGAAATGGCACAGGCCATGCAGGCTCCCGCCAGCGTCAACCTCCCGTGAAAAGGACGAATGCGCCCATGATGAGCATCACCACCCCCAGCCTCGCGATGCGCGAGGGCCTCAAGGCCTGCACGCGCTGTAGCCGCGTCGCCAAGGAGACGCTGACCTTCGCCCTCTTCCACGGCGCCGAGCACGCGGAGGCGGATCACCTGCGCCGCCTGATGGACTGCGCCGAGATCTGCCAGACCACGGCCGACTTTCTGCTCCGCGCCTCGCCGCAACACGGGGCCATCTGCCGCGCGTGCATCGAGGTATGCAAGGCCTGCGCGGAAGACGCGCGGGCGATCGGCACGCCGGAGCTTCAGCGGCTGGCGGACCACTGCGGGCGCTGCGCTGCGGCCTGCGATACGCTGGCGGCCGCCGCGGACGTCCGCGAGATCGTGAACCGGAACCGCGACGAGCCGGAGCTCTACGCCTGATCAGGCGCTCGCGTGTTTGTCGTCATAACCATCTTTAATAACACGTAAAAATGCTTCGCCGTACTTCGCGAGCTTGGCCTCGCCGACGCCCGACACCGCCCGCAGGTCGGCGAGCGAGGACGGACGGAGCTTCGCCATCTCGGCGAGCGTCGCGTTGTTGAAGATGCAATAGGACGGCAGGCTCTTCGCCTTGGCGAGCGTCATGCGGTACGCCGCGAGCGCCTTGAAAAGCCGCGCTTCCTCGTCGCCCAGCGCGGCGCCCTCGCGCGGCGCGCCCTCGCGCCGCGCGCCCTTGCGCCCGGTGCGGCGCTTCTTGCGTTGGCGCGGCGTCGGCTCCTCGACGGCTTCGGCGCGCAGATGCAGGGCCTCCTCGCCGCGCAGCAGCGGCCGGGCCGCTTCCTGGAGCGACAGCGAGCCGTAGTCGTCCACGCGCAGAAGCCCGCGCGCGATGAGCTGCCGGAACACCGACCGCCACACGCGCTCGTCCAGGTCCGTGCCGACGCCGAAGGTGCTGACCGCGTCGTGCTGGAATTTCGTGATCTTTTCGGTGGGCCGCCCGAGCAGCACGTCGATCAGGTGCCCGACGCCGAAGCGTTGCCCCGTCCGGTAGACGCAAGACAGGGCCTTTTGGGCCGGAACCGTCGCGTCGAACGTCGAGGCGGGCACCAGGCAGGTGTCGCAGTTGCCGCAGGGCTCGGGCGCGACCTCGCCGAAATACCGCAGCAACGCCTGGCGCCGGCAGCTCGTCACCTCGCAGTAGCCGAGCATGGCCTGGATCTTCTGGTATTCGACGCGCTTGAACGCCTCGGTGCCGCCGCCGCTGCCGGCCATCTGCCGGAGCATGATCGCGTCCTGGATCCCGTACGCCATCCACGCGACCGCGGGCTCGCCGTCGCGGCCGGCGCGGCCCGTCTCCTGGTAATACGCCTCGATGTTCTTCGGGAGGTCCAGGTGCGCGACGTAGCGCACGTCGGGCTTGTCGATCCCCATGCCGAAGGCGATCGTGGCGACGACGATGACGCCGTCCTCGCGCAGGAATCGATTGAGGTGGCGCTGGCGCACCTCGGCGCTCAGGCCCGCGTGGTAGGGCACCGCGTTCTTGCCTTTGGCCGCGAGCCAGGCGGACACCTGGTCGACGCTTTTGCGCGAGAGGCAGTAGACGATGCCGGCCGCGTCCGGGTGCTCATCCTCGATGAAGGCGAGGAGTTGCTCGCGCGCCTGGACCTTCGCCGTCACCCGGTACTGGATGTTGGGCCGGTTGAAGCTCGAGACGAAGACCCGGCCATTGCGGAGCTTGAGGCGCGAGACGATCTCCTCGCGCGTGCGCTCGTCCGCCGTCGCCGTCAGCGCCACGCGGGGGATGTCCGGGAACTGGTCGCTCAGCAGCGATAATTCGAGGTAATCCTTGCGGAAATCGTGCCCCCATTGGGAGATGCAGTGCGCCTCGTCGACGGCGAAGAGCGAGAGCTTCGCGCGCTTGAGCAGCGCGATCGTCTGGGGCATCGTCAGGCGCTCGGGGGCCACATACAGTAGATCGAGCTCACCACGGAGGAGCTCGCCCTCGACCCGCGCGGCCTCGCGCGGCTTCAAGGTCGAGTTCAGGAAGGCGGCGCGCACGCCGAGCTCGAGGAGCTTGTCGACCTGGTTCTGCATCAGCGCGATCAGGGGCGACACGATGATGCCGGTGCCCTCGCGGACGAGCGCCGGGATCTGGAAACACAGGGATTTGCCGCCGCCCGTCGGCATCAGCACCAGCGCGTCGCCGCCGCCGACCACGTGCGCGATCGCCGCTTCCTGATGACCACGAAACTGGTCGTAGCCGAAGGTCGAGCGCAGGACGGCGAGCGGGGATTGGGGCATCGATTCGGCTCCGTTCCGGGACGAGGGGCTCTTATATAGCCTGTCTCTAATAAAAAAAACCTGAGCCGCGAAGCGACATCTTCGCCCCTTCTATATCGCATTTTCTCATCTTTTGCGCCACCCCAAGCTCGGCCTTGAAACCCTTGCGACCCAACGCGGATAGGTCTTGACAAAGGCGAGGCAGGGGGCCTCGTCTTATAAACTAATTACAGTTTATTAAACACTTTATAGTTTACACAAAATAGTTGATCGCACTCACCATTACGGGCGTCGAGGGTTGACTTGAAACAAGGCAGCGTTTAGGTTTTCGACTCAATTCGGATGAAGGAGGAACACGATTCATGCGAACGACATTACGGACAACCTTGCTGTCGCTGCCGCTGATGTACTTCGGCGCCGCTTGCGCCCGCGACGCGAATGCCGCGACCTGCGCCGACCCCGCCTGGTGCGTGACCAACGTCACGCGCGACCGGATCTCGAGCGCCTGGAGCGGCGTGGCGTCCTGGCAGACCGCCGAACGGCAACGCGCCTATTTCACCGCGACGGGTCTGGCGGCGATGCCGCTCGAGGGGACCGTCCTCAAGCCGATCGCGAGCGGCTACAAGCCGACGACGCGCTCCTTTACGAACATCTACGGCAACAAGAAGATCCTCTTCACCCTACGCAGCGCCTCCCAGTTTCTGAAAGGCCTCTTTCCCCAGCTCGACACGCTCACGCTCCTGCGCGTCGACACCGACTACCCGATCCGCCCGCAGCCGCCCGGCGGCGACGTGGACGAGCACACGAACGGTAAAGCCGCCGACATCGCCTACCCGCAGTCCGGCACGGGGACCAACGGCACGATCGACCTCGAGCGCACCTTCTGGCTCGTCTACGCCTTCTCCAAAACGCCCGGCGTCTTCGAGGTCATCATCGACTACTGGGACGAGGTGGCCTCTTACGGCCGGCTCGCGGTGGAGCAGGGGCTCATCACCCAGGACGAGCTCACCCACCTCCTCCGCATCGCCCGCGCCGACAAGTTCCGAAACCACGACACCCATATGCATATCGACGTGGAGACCTGATCCGATGAAATTCACAATGATCGCCCTCCTGGCGCTGGCCCTGCCGGCAGCCACCGCGAAAGCCATGCCCCTGACGGCCGACAAAATCACGGCCGGCCGCAACCACACCTGCGCCCTCACCACGGACACCGGCGTCGCCTGCTGGGGCGACGGCACCCGCGGCC
>JAYVWD010000946.1:0-11188 GCA_043786345.1 Pseudomonadota bacterium | reverse complement strand
CGTGGCCGGCGCGCGCCAGGGCGGCCCGGATCGCCGCGGCTTCCGGCACGAGGTAGCCTTCGCCGGTGCGCTCGGTCGGCCGCCGCCAACCGCCGACGCCCGACGACACGTCGATCAGGTCCACGCCCGCCGCGGCCAGCCAGACGGCGATCTGGGCCGCGTCCGCCACCGTATTGCCGCCGGCCAGGAAATCGGCGCCGCCTAGGCGGACCGCGAGCAGGGTGTCCGGAAGGTCAGCGCGCAGCGTCGCGAGGATCTCGAGCAATAGCCGCGCCCGGTTCGCCAGCGGACCCCCGTACCGGTCGGTCCGCGTATTGGTCAGCGGTGAAAGCCATTGGCTGAGCCCGTACCCGTGCGCCGCGTGCAGCTCCACGAGCTGAAATCCGGCGCCCGCGGCCCGTCCGGCCGCGGTCCGGAACGCCTCTTTCCACAGCGCGATGCCGGCGTCGTCCATCGGCTCGGGTGCCTCGAGCTCCCGGTCTTTCACCGGCACGGGCACCGCGCTCGGCCCCATCAGGACCCCGCCGGTATGCTCCCGCTCCGCCTTGCCGCCGGCGTGCGTCAGCTGGATCCCGGCGATCGCGCCCGCCGCCCTGAGCAGGGCGGCGACCGGGGCCAGCGCCTCGGCGTGCGCGGCGCTCGTGAGGCCGAGCTGGTTCGGCTCGCTCCGCCCCGAGTCATGCACGTAGGTGTACTCGACGAGGGCGAGCGCCGTGCCCGCCGCGCCGAGGCGCTCGTAGTGAGCGCGCGTCGCGGCCGTGACGAACCCGTGGGCGTCGGCCGTCGCGGAGGCCATGGGGGGCAGAACCAGGCGGTTTTTGGCGGTGAATCCCCGTCCGAGGGGGAGGGTCGAAAAGCGGTCGGGCATGGCGGGTGGCCTCCTCTGCGGCGCATTCTCGCGAAGAAAGACCTTCCCGAAAAGAAACAAAAAGGCAATGATCGTTTCCACCATGGAAATGACCGAACTCCGCTATTTCGCCGCCGCCGCCGAGGCCGAAAACGTCAACAAGGCCGCCAGGCTGCTGGCGATTTCGCCCGGCTCGGTCAGCAAGGCCATCGCCCGCCTCGAAGACGAGCTCGGCCTCCAGCTCTTCGAGCGCAGCAGCCGCGGCGTCCGCCTGACGGCGCCCGGCCGGATCCTGCAGATGCGCGCCGCCGAGCTGCTCCGCCTCGAGGCCTCGACCCGCGCCGAGCTGCGCGGCGAGGACGCCGAGCTCGCCGTCCGCATCGCGGGCCCCGAGGTGTTGCTGGCCCGGCGCGCGCCGGACCTCGCGAAGCGGATCCAGCAGCGCCATCCCCGCGCGACGTTCGAGCTGATCGCCGCCCCCGAGGCCGAAGTCGTCCGCCTCGTCGAGCGCGGCAGCGTTCATTTGGGCTTGACGACCGGCGCCGTCCCGCGGGGGTTGGCGGCGAAGACGCTCCTCCACACCGTCTTCCAGACCTGCGTCGGCCGCGGGCATCCGCTGCACCGCGCCGCTAAAGCCGGCACCAGCGTCCCGGTGGCCGAGGTGCTTCTGCACCCGTTCGTCGCCCCCGACCGCGCCGTGCTCGGGACGACCGATGCCGCGCAGTCGCCGGACGGCTGGCGCGACGACAAGTTCCCGCGGCGCATCGCGTTCGTGACGGCGAGCCTCTCGACGATCGAGGAGTTGGTCACGTCGGGCGCGGCCTTGGCTTACCTGCCGGATTACTACGCCGAGCAGATTCCGGTCGCGGTGCTGAGCGTCGTGGGGTGCCCGTATTCGTGTAAGCAGACGGTGCGGTTGATCGCCAAGGCGCCGGAGTCGACGGGCTGGATCAACCAGCTTTTTTGAGTCGGGAGCCCGCGTCCATCGGGGGCGGTTTGCCAGGCTTTGCGGACGGGGCGGCGTAGCATCAGTCGTTGGACGTGCCGAGTAGGACGTTGTGGAGCGCGCTCGCGGTCAGCGCATGGACCGTCGTGCCGAGCGCCGTGACCCGGACCAAGGCGCCGACCAGCGTCTCCTCGTGCGAGCCGGCGCTCAGATGGGAGCTCGCTGGCGAGCAAGAACATGCACGACAGGCGCACGGCTGCCCGCGCCAAGCGGCAGGCCGCGCTCAACTCGGCTGCCGCGGCCGGCGGAAAGCGGCTCGTCACGACGACGAGGTTGACGTCGGAGCTGGCCCGGAGCCGGCCTTCTGCCGCTGTGCCGAATAAGACGGCCGCCGCCAGATCGGGGCCGAACGCACCCTTGGCGTCGTCTAAAAACAAGTCGAGCTTGGTGCACGTCAGGCGGCAGGTCGCTCATGAGCAGGGGCATCGATAGTCTCCTTCGGTCTAAGATAACACTGCCGAGTCTTGTGGCGCTAAAAGAGCGGGCCGGAGAGCGTTCACTCCGTCAAAACACACTCGTGGTTCTAGACGGCCGGCTGCCGCGAGGAAACCGCTGGTAATGCGGCCTGAATTCGTGCAAAACGAAATGAGAATTCCTGGTGCTAAAGCTGAAGAGACGAGGGTGGAATGCTCCGAACACTGGCAACGACAGGCTTGTTTTTGATCCTCGGTTTTGCGGCGCCTGCCGGCGCAGCAGATGATCCTACGCCCGCGCCAACGCCCCCGGTTGCCCAGGAACCGACGTCGGCGCCGTCCGTGCCGCCTGCGCCTGCCGCCAAGGACGCGCCGACGAATAAATTCTGGTGGCCCGAGCACCTCGACCTCGCGCCGCTGCGCCAGCACGCCGCCGAGTCGAGCCCCTTGGACAAGAAGTTCAACTACGCCGGGGAATTCAAAAAGCTTGACTTGAAGGCGGTAAAGAAGGACATCGCGGCGGTGCTGACGTCGTCGCAGGACTGGTGGCCGGCCGACTACGGGAACTACGGGCCGTTCTTCATCCGCATGGCCTGGCACAGCGCCGGCACTTACCGCATCGCCGACGGACGCGGCGGCGCGGGCGGCGGGCAGCAGCGCTTCGAGCCGCTGAATAGCTGGCCCGACAACGTCAACTTGGACAAGGCGCGCCGCCTGCTCTGGCCGATCAAAGCGAAATATGGTAACAAAATCTCCTGGGCTGATCTGATGGTTTTGACGGGCAACGTCGCCTTGGAGTCTATGGGTTTCCAAACCTTCGGCTACGGCGGGGGCCGCACCGATGACTGGGAGGCCGACCTCGCCTACTGGGGGCCCGAGCACAAAATGCTCGCCGACGAGCGCCACAACGGCGACCGCAAGATCAACGACCCGCTCGCCGCCGTGCAGATGGGCCTCATTTACGTGAATCCTGAGGGACCCAACGGCAATGCCGACCCGCTCGCCGCGGGCAAGGACATCCGCGAGACCTTTGGGCGCATGGCGATGAACGACGAAGAGACCGTCGCGCTAATCGCGGGCGGGCACTCGTTCGGCAAAGCTCACGGCAACGGGGACCCCTCCAAATGCGTCGGCCTTGAGCCGGCCGCGGCCGGCGTCGAAGAGCAAGGCTTCGGCTGGAAGAACAAGTGCGGCGAGGGCAAGGGCAAAGACGCTATCAGCAGCGGTCTCGAAGGCGCCTGGACGAGCAGCCCGACGCGTTTTACGACGCAGTACTTCGACAACCTGTTCACCTTCGACTGGGTGAAGACCAAGAGCCCAGCCGGGGCCACACAGTGGGAGCCGTCGGACAAAAATGCGGCGACTATGGTGCCGGACGCGCACGTCAAGGACCTAAAGCATCCGCCCATGATGTTTACGACCGACTTGGCGCTGAAGAACGACCCAGCCTATCTCGAGATCTCCAAGCGCTTTCACGAGCACCCCGAGCAGTTCAAGCTCGCATTCGCGAAGGCTTGGTTCAAGCTGACGCACCGCGACATGGGCCCGCGTGCCCGTTACCTCGGCGCCGAGGTGCCGAAGCAAGCGCTGATCTGGCAAGACCCGATCCCGGCCGCGACTCAAAAGCCGATCGGCGCCGGCGAAATCGCTCAGCTTAAGGCGAAAATCTTGGCCTCCGGTTTGACTGGCCCGCAGCTCATCCGCACGGCTTGGGCGTCGGCTGCGACCTTCCGTGGCACCGACATGCGCGGCGGCGCCAACGGCGCGCGCGTCCGCCTTTTGCCGCAGAAAGACTGGCCCGTCAACGACCCGGCCGACCTCGCGACGGTGCTGACGCGTTTGGAGGCCATCCAGAGCGCCTTCAACAAAGGCGCGAAAAAGGTTTCCCTCGCCGACCTCGTCGTCTTGGGCGGCGCCGCGGCCGTCGAGCAGGCCGCAAAGGCCGGCGGCATGGCCATCAAAGTCCCTTTCACGCCTGGTCGCATGGACACGACGCAAGAGCTCACCGACTCCGCCTCGTTTGCGCCGCTCGAGCCGAAAGCGGACGCATTCCGCAACTACTACGACGCCGGCAGCCGGCTCTCGCCCGCCGGCGAGCTCGTCGACCGCGCTAACCTGCTGACTTTGACCGTGCCGGAGATGACCGTCCTCGTCGGCGGCATGCGGGCTCTGAACGCCAACGCCGGCGGCTCGAAAAACGGCGTCTTGACGACGAGGCCGGGCACCCTGAGTAACGACTTTTTCGTCAACTTGCTCGATATGGGGACGGTCTGGCGGAAATCGACGGCATCGGAAGGTCTCTACGAAGGCCTCGACCGGAAGTCCGGCGCGGTGAAATGGACGGCGACTCCGGTCGACCTGATCTTCGGCTCGCACTCCGAGCTGCGTGCAGTCGCGGAAGTCTACGCCGCCGCCGGTGGCAAGGAAAAATTCGTGCACGACTTCGTTGGTGCTTGGGACAAAGTCATGACGCTCGACCGGTTCGACGCGCTGTGACGCAGTCGATGCTGAAAAAATAATTGAACGCGTCGGCTGAACCTGGCCCGACAGCTTCCACCGTGACGACGATCCGCGCTTTGGGCTGCGTTTTTCGACAAATTTGCGCATATGCGAAGAAAAATCGGGAAAACCACCAGGAAAATACCGGCAAAAAGAAAGCCCGGAGGAGCTCTCGCAGGTTAAACCTTCATCGTGATGAGGCCGGGCACGACGGACTTGAGGACTTCCAGGTCAAAATGCCAGCCGCCGAGGACGGCTCAGCCGCTGACGAAACCGGCCATGCCGCAGCTTTTGACGACGAGGTTCGATGGTGAGGAGCGAGCCATGCCCGTTCATCGGCCCCAATCGGCGTTTTCCTTTGGGTAAAAGCCTTATGAGCCGGACGTGGGCTTTGGCCCCGCCGGGGGAAGGGCCGACTTCTCCCGAGGCGTCGGCCTCTTTCGCCGCCCCTCGTTGATCGACGACCGGACCTGGGTTCCGGCTATCCTAAAGACAGGACCTTAGCGTTCGACTCTGTCCCATCCGCGCAATGGACTATGAGCATGTTGGCAGTGCTCGATGAAAATCTACTCGGGAGCTCGCCGAGGGTGAGCACTGCGAGTCATTGAAACGACGAAGGCTTCGGCATGGCCGAAGCGCCTGGAGTCAGAGCTGGCGGCGGCCCGCGCTGCACAGGCACGGCGTTGAGCCCGAGCCGACGAGGATCGCAGCGACCAGTGGTGGATGGTCGGCCGCGAGGTCGATCTCCTTGCCGGATGCGGGCTCGTGAGCGGTGAGCCGCACCGGCACGGCGTCGCGCACGAACGCCGCGATGGCGTCGCGAAACTCCTCGTCTTCGACCGCCTCCTGCCATTTGACCCAGGCGATGCGACCGCCGAGGAGGACGAGGACGAGGGCGCCGGGGATCAGGAGGTTTTTGGTCATGCCTGAAACGGTACCAAATCCGTCCCGTCAACGGAATCGACCCCGCCCTCCGGCCTCGCGTTCAGCTCGTTATCCATCCGGAATTAAACCGGAAATTCCCTTGTAACCGGACGTCTGCTACGCTCGTATCACCGCTTGGAGGATGAACAACATGAATCTCGCTTACGTCCTGGTCCTTGCCGCTGCCGCGTTCGCCAAGCCGGTGAAGACGGAGCTCAAGAAAACGCTGACGCCGCTTCAATACGAGGTGACGCAGGAGGCGGGCACCGAGCCCCCGTTCAAGAACGAATACTGGAACAACCACGAGGACGGCATCTACGTGGACGTGGTGTCCGGGGAGGCCCTGTTCAGCTCGAAGGACAAATTCGAATCCGGCACCGGTTGGCCGAGCTTCACGCGGCCGCTCGTCGCGGCGAACGTCGTGACCAAGGTCGACAAGTCCCTCTTCTCGTCGCGCACCGAGGTCCGCTCCAAGGCCGCTGACTCGCACCTGGGCCACGTCTTCGACGACGGCCCGGCGCCGACGGGCCTGCGCTACTGCATGAACTCCGCCGCGCTCCGCTTCGTCCCCGTGGCCAAGCTCAAAGTGCAGGGCTACGGCGAGTACGAGAAACTCTTCGCCGCGGCCGGCGCCGTGAAGCCCGCCGCCGGCGACACCGCCGTCGCCATCTTCGCCGGCGGCTGCTTCTGGTGCATGGAGCCGCCGTTCGAAAAACTGCCGGGCGTCCTGTCCGTGACGTCCGGCTACACCGGCGGGAAGAAGGACAAACCCACGTACGAAGAGGTGTCCGACGGCGGCACCGGCCACGCCGAGTCCGTCGAGGTCCGCTTCGACCCGAGCAAGGTCACCTACGCGAAGCTGCTCGAGGTGTTCTGGCACCAGATCGACCCGACGACGCCGGACGCGCAGTTCTGCGACCACGGCTCGCAGTACCGGAGCGGGATCTTCGTCACGGGCGACGAGCAGCGCCAGGCCGCCGAGGCGTCAAAAAAGGCGCTCGAGGCCACGGGGAGGTTCAAAGGCAAGAAGATCGTGACCGAGATCACCGCCGCCACGACGTTCTTTGCGGCCGAGGACTACCACCAGGACTACTACAAGAAGAATCCGATCCGATATAAGTACTACCGCCACGGCTGCGGACGGGACGAGGCCCTCGACAAGATCTGGGGCGAGAACGGTCACTGACCGTCCCCGATCCCCGCGCTCAGTCAGCCGCGCCAGCGCGTTCTGCCAGTACTCGGCGAAATTTTTGGACGTGCCACTGTGGCGCACCCCAACGCGATCACGACAGAAAGAAGGGCGGAATAGGCCATGATCACCTCCGGTGAAGGCGGTGATACCCTTTCGACCCGCCCGCGATCAAGGGCGCTTACTTGATGCCGGCGTAAACGCGGTGGACGTCGCTGTTGTCGTCCAGGTCGGCGAGGAAGGTGTAGACCTCCTTCTTCTGCTCCTCGTCGAGCTCGACGTGGGTCTTCGCGCGGTAGCTGAGCTCGGACTTCGAGACCTGCCAGCCGGCCTCGGAGAGCGCCTTGTTGACGTGATCCAGGTCCTCGGGCGCGGTGAAAAACCGGGCTCCCGTATGGCCTTCGTCGACGTCTTCGCTTTCGAGCGGCTCGACGTCCGACGCGCCGGCCTCGATCGCCGCGCCTTCGAAGTCCAGACCGCCCTTGGGGTGGGTCGCCTCGATGACGCCCAAGCGGTCGAACATCCACGCGACGGCGCCCATCGCCCCGAGCTGCCCCTTGCGGAAGAGCGTGCGGACGTCGGAGGCGGTGCGGTTGCGGTTGTCGGTCAGGCACTCGACGACGACCGGTACCTTATGAGGGGCGAAGCCTTCGTAGACGATCGTCTCGAAGTTCATCGTCTCATCGAGGAGCCCGGCGCCCTTCTTGATCGCGCGATCGATGGTGTCGCGCGGGCAGGAGGCCCGGCGCGCGGCTTCGCAGGCGGCGCGCAGGCGCGCGTTGTTCGCGGGGTCGGGGTCGCCGAGGCGCGCGGCGACGGCGATCTCCTTCGCCAGCTTCCCGAAGATGGCACCCCGTTTATTGGCGGCTTCCTGGCGGCCCGCATGCTTCCATTGTGCTCCGATGGCACGACCCTCCCCATAAGTCCTTGAATGCGAAACTGGAGGCAGTTTTAGATCAATTGAAGGGAACGGGGAAGCCCGCGTTAAGAACCGTGGCGCCGGCGCCCCTGTCGGTCCTTTTACCCAAAAAGTCTGCGATTTCCGCCGGGAATGACGCCGCTGAGGCCTCCTGGACCGAACCTTAGGGGGCCGCCCCCCCCAGGGCTAGAAAGGACTGCTCCCAAAATGATCAGAAGTTTGCTATAACGCGCCCTCACGTCAGTGACCCCCTCCTTCCTTCCTTCTAAGGATCCCCCCGCATGGCAGGCTTCGATGGCTTGGGTTTGAACGATAAGCTCGTCGCGACTTTGACGGCCCTTGGCTACGAAGAGCCGACCCCCATCCAGCGCGAGGCGATCCCACCGCTCCTCACCGGACGCGACGTGATCGGCCAGGCGGCGACCGGAACCGGCAAAACCGCGGCGTTTTCCCTGCCGCTGGTCCAAAAGGCGATCTCCCGCGGCAAGGTCAAGCTGTCGCCCGGCAAGCCCTGGGCGCTGATCCTCGTGCCGACGCGCGAGCTCGCGGTGCAGGTCGCCGAGGCCGTGCACAAATACGGAAACATGCACGACCTGCGCGCGCTGCCGATCTACGGCGGCCAGGGTTACGAGCAGCAGATCCGCGGCCTTCACCGCGGCGTCGACGTCCTCATCGCGACGCCCGGCCGCTGCCTCGACCACTTGCAGCGCGGCACCCTGAAGCTCGACGCCATCGAGGTCGCGATCCTCGACGAAGCCGACGAGATGCTCGACATGGGCTTCATCGACGACATCGAGGCGATCCTGAAAGGGGCCCCCACGGAGAAGCAGGTCGTCCTCTTCTCGGCGACGCTGCCGTCGCGCATCAATGCGATCGCCAAGAAGTACCAGAAGGACCCCGTCAAGATCACGATCGGCCAGGACCGCGTCGCGCCGGGCGCTCAGCCCAAGGTGCGCCAGACGGTCTTCGTCGTGCACCGCGCCCAGAAGCTCGCCGCGCTGAGCCGCCTCCTCGACACCGAGACGGTGGCGTCGGCGCTGGTGTTCTGCCGGACGCGGATCGAAGTCGATGAATTGGCGGACGCCTTGAACGCCCGCGGGCACCGCTCCGAAGGCCTGCACGGCGGCATGTCGCAGATCCAGCGCGAGCGCGTCGTCCGGAAGCTCAAGGAAGGCAAGTTGGACCTCGTGATCGCGACCGACGTCGCGGCGCGCGGCTTGGACATCGAAAGCCTGAGCCACGTCTTCAACTTCGACGTGCCGTCGTCGGTGGACGACTACGTTCACCGGATCGGCCGGGTCGGCCGGGCCGGGCGGGAAGGCGTCGCCTTGACCCTGGCCGAGCCGCGCGAGCACCGCCTCATCCGCAACATCGAGTTCGCGACCAAGATGAAGATCGAGATCGCCCGCGTCCCCACCGTCGCCGACATGCAGCAGCGGCGCCTCGGCCAGCTCTCCGACGCCGTCCGCGAAGCCGCGGGCGACGACGACCTCGAGCGTTTCCGCGGCATCATCGACGGTCTGACCGGCGACCTGGACATCATGGAGGTGGCGCTGGCCGCCCTCAAGGTCGCCCACAAAGCCGTCGCCCCCGACGACAATCAGATGGAAGAGATCCGCGAGCCGGCGCGCAGCAGCGGACCGCCGCAGCGCGACCAGCGCGGGCCGGGTGCGGGCCCCAATTCGGGGCCGCGCGAGCCGCGCCGCTCGAGCGCCGGATTCACCAAGGTCTTCATCGGCGTCGGCCGCTCGGTGCGGGTCATGCCGAAGGATCTGGTCGGCGCCATCACCGGCGAGTCGGGCATCGAAGGGCGCTCCATCGGGGCCATCGACATCGCCGAGCAGTTCTCGCTCGTCGAGATCGCCGAGCCGCTCGTCGAGGAGGTCATCAACGCGATGAAGGGCAAGAAGATCAAGGGCGTGAAGGTGATCGTGCGGCGGGAAAAGAAGGCCTGAGCGGCCGCGCGCTCGCGCAAAAAAAAACCAAAGCCCCGGGGCCTTGGTTTTTTTTCGTCCGAGGCTCACGCCCGGAACTCGTCCTCAGGGCGCCTGCTGGTTCAGCATCTGCACCCAATACTGCGTCACGTCGGGTCCTTGGGTGCCCGGCGTGCTCAGGATCTGCTTCGGCGTCACGCCGGCGCCGTAAACGCGCGCGTTCCGGCCGGTGAGGCCGCCGCCTAGGAGGCCGGTCATGTGCCGCAGGATCACCGCCTTCACGTTCGCGCCGGCCGCGAGGCCCGTCACGTCCGAGCAGGACAGCGTGCAGTTGCGCTGGAACTCGTTGAAGATCTTGCGCTTGAAGCAACCGTCGGTGTCGACGCTTATGCTCACGTCGGCGTTGCCCGCCACCGCATAGACGCCGGCGTCGAGCTGGAACTGGTTCTCGAAGCAGCTGCCGGCGTCATTGTAGGAGTAGAGGAAGGTCGTGTCGTCGTTCAGGAAGCCGACCGAGGGCCCGAGCGTGAAGCCGCCCAGCGACAGGTAGGACGGCGAGCTCCAGCCGCCCTGCTGCGTGCGGCAGCTGACGAGGCCGGCGCCGATGGACGCGCCGGCGAGGCCCCAACCCACGTCGTCTTTGGCGACGACGGCGATGCACATCGCCGCGGCCTTCACGTCGGCCGGCATGTTCTGGAGGTGCCCGGCCGCGCTGTCGGCGGCTTTGTGCGTGCGGTTGCGGACGAGGACGAGCTCATTCGTGCCGTCACCGCCGCCTCCGCCTCCGCCTCCGCCGCCGCCTCCGCCGCCGCCGCCGTTCTGCGCGAGGCACTGGGCATAGGCTTCCTGGTAGGCCTTCTGCTTCTTGATCTGGAGGAGGAACTGCGACGCATACTGCTGCGCCACCCCGTTGCAATACTGCTCGACCGACTGCTGTTGGCCGCCGACGCTCTTCACGTCGCCGCCGGAGCTGGTGGTCCGGCAGGCTGAAAGGGACACTGCCGCAAGGGTCGCGGCCATTAGACGAGCGCGCATCGCGCAAACCTCCTGAAAAGGGTGAAACCAATTGAGCGGAAGCTCAGTAAGGCGCAGATCAGATGCCGAGGCGGAGTCCGAGAACCGCGTCGAAGCCGAGGCCGTGGTGGAGGCCGTTGTCCCCTTCGGTCAGCAGGGTGAAGGCGTTGTCGCTCGCGGCCCAGCCGCGCAGGACTCCGGTGTTTTCCAGGTCGGTGCCGCCGGGGCCCGCCATGATGTCAGTGAGCGCATGCTGGCAGTTGAGGTAGCCGGGGAGGCCCTGCTGCACGTGGGCGCGCCCCGTCTCGTCGTCCGCCATCTCGTAGCGGACGAGGCCGCTCCGTTCGCCGGCCTCGAGCGCGCGGAATTCCCGGACGGCGCGGTCGAACAGGGGCGCCGAGACCTCAGTGATCCGGCTGCGCCGGACTTGGGCGTGGGACCGG
>JAYVWD010000945.1:0-3885 GCA_043786345.1 Pseudomonadota bacterium | reverse complement strand
CGGCGGTGCGCGCCGGCGCGCCGGGCCTCGCGGGGATCGCCCCGGGCCGCATTTACGCGCTGACGGCGCGGCTCCTCGGCATGCCGCTCTTCAAGCGCGAGATCGCCGCCGCCTATCAGGAACGGGGGGCGCGCGTCGTCGCCTTTTTGCCGCACGACGATGGCGAGGCCCGGGCGGCCGCGCACGCGGGATTCGACGAAATCCTGACCAATGGCCCGATTTTGTCGGACAGATCTTCGCAGGACGGACGATGAGCATTCAGGGCGCGCAGATCGAGTTTCAGGACGGCACCGTGATCTTCCGGCAAGGGGATCCGGGGGGCGACCTCTACTTCATCAAAGAGGGCAAGGTCGAGGTCTTCCGCGAGGATAAGGGCTTCGAGGTGAGCCTCGCGACGCTCGGCGTCGGCGAGGTCCTCGGCATCATGACCTGCCTGACGCGCGAGCCCCGGCTGGCTTGTGCGCGCGCGAAGGGCAACGTCCGTGCGGTCGTGGTCAAACAGGCCGGAATCAAGACCCTGATCTCCAGCACCCCGTCTTGGGTGAACACGGTCATCAAGGACTTCATCCTGCGCATCAAGCACATGGACGAGCTCTATGCCCGGGCGATGGGGCAGCTCGAGAAGCAGCAGCGCGACGCCTCGCTGCTGGAGCTCGCCGTCTATTACGCGAGCGGCCTGAGCGAGCTCGCGGCGCTGAACACGCCCGGCGGCACCGGGGCCCAGCTGGTCGACATGATCGCCGCCCAGAAACGCCTGGCCCGCGTGCTCGGCGTCGAAGACGCCGAACTCGAGCGGATTTTCCAGGTCTTCGTCGAGGTCGGCCTCCTCAAGATCGACGCCAAGGCGAAGGAGCGACGGGCGGAGCTCCCGGTGCTCGAGCGGCTGGCGGTGTTCGCGCAGTTCGCCCGGGAATACCGTGCCCTGGACCAGGTCCGGAAGGTCTACGAAAGCATCGGCGCCAAGGACTGCGGCGTCCTCCTGCACTTGTGCGAGCGGGCGCGCGCGAAGTTCGGCGCCGTGAATGACGAGCAGAAGCTCGACTTGACCGATGTGCCCGCCGACAAGGCCGATGCCGCCGCGGCGAAGGCGGCGGTCGAAAAGGCCGCGGCGGTGGGGCTCCTACGCTTCGACGCCCCGGGCAGCGCGAAGTTCACGTTCACGCCGAATAAAATGGGCCAGGCGCTACGCTGCCTCGCGGCCTTGCACAAGCTCCGGGCCCTGGCGCCGGCGCCGCGCGGCGAAAAGGAGGCGATCCAGATCCTCACTGAGAATTTCTGAGGCCCTCCCATGCGCTTGCTCACCGTATTAATCCTGCTTTCTTGTTTGGCTCCGGGCGCGGCCTTCGCGCGCGAGGCAAAGGAGCAGCGCGCCCGCCGCGACGTGGCCGCCCGCGCCCTCCTCCTCGCGCTCGACGACCGTGACGCCCAAGGCATCGAAAGCGCCGTGAAAACCCTCGCCGAAAACCTGGAGCCGGAGGGCGTCCCCGTGTTCGCGCCGCTCAAAGCCCGGCTCGAGGCGCTCGCCTCGGCCTTACTCAAGGCGCCGGCCACCGTCGAAAGCGCCCGGATGCGCGCGGCGATCAGCGAGGCGACCGACGTCTTCGGCGTCGACACCTCGCCGCCGCTGACGCCGGAGCCCGGCCTCGCGCGCGACGTCTACAAAACCCAGTGCCGCGCCTGTCACGGCGATACCGGCGCCGGCGACGGCGAGCTCGCCGTAAAGGTGAAAGGCGGCGTCCCGTCCCTGGTCAGCGGCCCCGCCGCCACGAAGTCGCCGTTCGCCTTTTATCAAAAGATCGCCGCCGGCCGCCCCGGTACCCCGATGCCCGGTTATGACAAGAAGCTCGACCCGACGACGCTGTGGGCCCTGGCCTTTTTGGCCGCCGGCTTCGACGCCAAAACTCCGAAGAGCGTCGACGTCGCCCCGCTCCTCAGGCGCGGCCTGAGCCTTGAGCGCCTCGCCCGCTCCGACGACGCCGAGCTCGCCGCCTGGGCCGGTGACCCCGCCCTCGTCCCTTTCCTGCGCGCCAAAGCCCCATATGCGCTTTCCATTCCCCGTGCCGCTCCGCGCTAGAGCTCAATTTGTCCAAAGGTCTCGGACGGTTTTCCACCTTGCGCGGGCCTGGGAATCTTGGTAAATGCCATAGGCTTTCGACCATTGGTTCCGTGGTGAAATGGATATCATGCCGCCCTCCGAAGGCGGTGGTGCAGGTTCGATTCCTGCCGGAACCGCCATCACATCGGATGGTTAGCCAGGGCACCCGGGAAACATAGTGTCCAGGTCTTGACTTCGACTATTTCGTCTTTAAAATTCGAAGATTAAGTCCAGACAATCATCCCAGGCCATATCCACGACGTTACTCGAACCATTTGGTTTTGGAGTGCTCGGGATGGCGAACGGTGCAGGGTTCTATCGGAACCGGTACGGGCACGTGATCATCCAGGTCTATGACCCGGAGCGGAAGGCGACCAGGAAAGTACCGCGGGACGAGTGCGCGCATCTCGATGGGGCGGGGGACGAGGTCGTTGGGCGGTGGAGGGATTTGTACCTCCAGCGGACGCGTGCGGTTACGGAGCGCGTGGCGGGAGGGGAGCTGGCGCCGACGGAGGAGGCGGCGTTTTTGTTTCGGCAGTTCCTTGATGAGCATCAGAGATTGAGGAAGACGTCGAGTTCGACGAGGGCGGATGAAGAGGGGCGGTGGCGGGGGTTCGTGCAGAAGTTCTTCGTTGGGGAGTGTGCGGCGAGGGACGTCCGGCTTTGGTCGATGTATGCGGCGGACTTTCCGAATTGGTTGGCGACGACGGCCTTGAAGACCAATCAGCAGAAGAAAGTGCTCAACCTGACGCGGAGGTTTGGGGAGTTTCTGAAGCGGCATCGGAAGGTGGCGGAGAGCTGGACGTTCATGATTCCGGTGGATAATGCGGCGGCGGCGACGCCGCTTTGTTACGAGTTGAAGCCGGAGGAGGTCATCGCGTTTGCTTTGGAAGGGCGGGTGCGGACGCGGTTGATGGCGCTTTTGGGATATTTTGCGGGGCTTCGGCCGGAGGAGACGATCGCTTTGAAGAAGAGTGATTTCTTCACCGGGGACCGGGCGAGGTCGCTTTCAAAGACGTTCAAGAGGTTCGAGGCGCATGGGCTGGGGTCGGGGCTGAGTGTCGCGGTGTCGCGCGCGTACAAGAAGGACGGACGGATTGACGAGCCGAAGACGCGGGCGTCGAGGGCGGTGGTGAACGTTTGGCACCAGGAGGGGGCACGGGTGCTTGGCTTATTGCTCCGGGACCTGCCGGATGGGTGGCTCTTTCCAGGAGTGCGGAAGGACGCGCCGATCTGCCGGGATGCGCAGTTCAAGTTCTGGGCGAAGTATGGGTTGAGGGGTGGGTCTGAGGCCGACGGCGGAGTTGAAGTGATTACCTTGCACGACTTGAGAAGGGCCTCGTGCCTCTTTCTCGGGAGGACTCTTGACCTGCCGGTGACGATCGTCCAGGAGCATATGAGGCACTCGGATTTGAAGACGACGATGCTTTATATGCGGCGGCCGGACGTCGTTTTTGCGGCGCCCGAGGACCAAAATTGGAATGACGTCGGGTAATTTGCTTCGGGGTTGAGGTGCTTTCGTTAGCGCGAGCAAAGATCCGGCGCGGGCATGAAGTGCCTCGAGATGATGGGCCTGCGGTCGCGCATTCCCCGGAAATGCTCCGACTGAACCTATGAAGCGTTTCGGGAGGTCTGAAGGGTTGAGCCCTTTGGACCTCCCTTTTGCCGTGTTTGAAACCCGACACACAGGTGTCGGGTTTGAAATTCTGAAAGCCGCTGCCGCCGCCCCCTCCAGACCTTGTTCGCCCTTGACCACCCTCCCCCAACGAAGCGTTGAGTGAAGGTGGTCA
>JAYVWD010000944.1:0-3493 GCA_043786345.1 Pseudomonadota bacterium | reverse complement strand
GCTGTTGGCGCTGAATTTGATGATGACGCTGCCTGCGACGCCCAGCTGATCGTCTGTGCAGAGCCGATCTGCCAAGTCAGGCCGGAGTTCGGTGCCGTTACTGTGATCGTCCCATTCGTCGGCGTCGCGGGGGTCGAGGCCGTCACCGTCGTACCGGCGGAAAGCGGCGGCGCCGCGGCGGTATATTTGAGGGATGATCCAGACGCGGCTCCTAAAATCCTCGATTCGAATGTATATCATCGGAAATATTGGATTTTTCTGGGCATGCACCGTCGCCGCGACGCCGGCGGAGCGTGTCGATCTGTTCGCCGCCGAGGCCGGGGTCGCCATGGCGTTGCCTCAGGGCGACGAGGTGCTCGACCGCTCGCTCGAATTTCACCTGGACCTGCGGGGACTCGGCAATAAAGTCTCCGGCTTTTCGCTGCGCGCGGAGGTCATCCCGACGGCGCGGTCGACGGACGCGCCGGAGGACTCGTTTTTGAAGCGGACCTGGATCCGCGCGGCCTACGCCCTGCAACGGCCCTTCACCGTCCTCGGGAAAACGCTGGCAGCGGGCGGGGGACCGCGCCTCGGCGTCATGTCCTTCGAGACGCGGCTGCCGGTCGAGGCCCGGCACCGGACGCACTATCTCGGTCTGCACCTGCGCAGTCAGCCGAGCGCGGGCATCGAAGCGCATGTCGGGGTCGAACGGCCCAAAGCGAGCGTCAGCGCGCGCGACCGTCGATGCCGCGTTCGACTTGGCGCATCGAAAGGCGAGCCGGGCGATCCGTGCCACGAGCTTCGGCCTCGAGGCCGAGGTTCCTGTCGGCGCGGACCCCAAGCGCCGCTATGTGGTCGTTTCCACCGCGCTCTTCTGATCGCTTTTCATGGCTGCGATCCTCTTAGGGGTTGGCCCGTTCGGTTGGCTCGCGGAACTTGGAGCGCGCTGCCGTATTTGAAAGACAGAAGCAGTTGAAATGCGATATCCACAGTGTGGATATTGCTTCTATAGATCTGAATTTATTGATGGTTTTTGATCCGATCCCGGGCACGCGAAGCGTCGCCGCGGCCGCGCGAAGGCTCCGCGTGAGCTAGTCCGCGACTAGCAACGCCCGCGCCCGCGCGAGGCGGTCGGCGACCCGCTGACCCACATCCGCCCGAAGGAGGCACGCGATGCAAAAGGCCCGTCCTGGAAATCCGGTGGATATCGAAGAACGCCGCGCCGCCGCTCTGACGACGGCCGCGCTGGAGTGCGCGCAGAAACTCGGGCTGTCGCCGGGGGACACCGCGATGTTGCTCGGCGTGCCGCAGGGCGCCTTCGCCGCGATGAAAAAGGGCGAGCGCTCGGTGGACGGCGTCTCCGGCGAAGCCGAGCGCGCCGACGCGCTGGTGCGCGCGACCAAGCGCCTCCGCGCCCTGCTCGGCGACGCCGAGACGACCTGGCGGTCGTGGATCCGCCGCGAAAACGACAAGCTCGGGGCCAAGCCCCTCGATCTGATGAAGCAGCGCGACGGCATCCTCAAGGTCGCGACGTTTCTGGAGCGCGAAAGCGCCCTGTAAAGGCGCCCGATTTATTAAGATACCGAGTAGGCGTTGCCGCCGCCGGTTCCAGCCCCTAAGGTCACCGGGTTCAAACCCGGGAGACCTTCATGCGCGTCCTTTTCGTCCTTGCAGCCACGGCCCTCGCCGCAACTTCGGCGACCGCGGTGACGCTCAAAACCAGGGTGTCGGCGTCGGCCGACCTCACCTGCAACGTCTACCTGCATTATCCCGACAACTCGCGCGGCGAGCTGCCGATCGCCTGGGTCCAGGCGGACGCCGGGACTTATACGAAATCGCGGCCCACCGACCTCGACGCCGCGGCCGGCTACCTGGTCCGTGCCGGAAAGGCCGCGGTCCTCGCCTTCGACAAACCCGGCATCGAGGCCGACGTCGCCGCGCCGACCGGTTTCCGCGTCGATGCGGCCGTTGTCGCCCGCGTGACCGGGGACGACCTGGTCGCCTGCGCCATGGGTGCGGTCAGCTGGGCGATGAACGAGCCGGCGGCGAGCCTCGCGAAAGGGCTCGCCTTTCACGGGCACGGCACCGGGTCGGCCGTCGTCGCCCGCGCTTATGAACGGGCCCTGGCGACGAACGCGGTGTGGGCGAAGGCCGTGCGCCTGGTCGAGCTGAGCTCGTTGCCGCTCGGCCAGCCGCTGCGCCGGACGCTGGAAACGCTCGCGGAATCAAAGGCTCCCGCGACCTTTCAGCTCTTTCAGGGCTTGGACGACACCGCCGCGCCCGCGGCCGAAGTCATGGATTTCGAGAGCTGGAATGAGCAGCGCCTCGCCGCGCAGCAACCTGGCCTGACGCTCGGCGTGCGTTATTACCAGGCGGGCCACGAGCTCAACATGTCAGCGGTGAACGACATGCTGTTCGCCTGGCTCACGTACTTTGACTGATTGGCGCTGAGGCGACGCGCGCCCGCGGGTTGAGCGGGTCGCGAAGGCTCACCGTCACCGTTTCCTCAATCGGCGCCTTGAACCGCAGGTTCAAGGCCCGCGGCCAGGGCGCGTCTTCGTCGAGCCGCACGACGACGTAACGCTTCACGTACATCTGCGCCGGGATCGAGAACGGCCCGCCAAGTATGTGATGCCGTTCATATTGTGCCGTCTCTTCCACCTGGCGCGCTGCCCAGGCGCCCGCGTTCGCCTCGGCGTCCCGCGCGTCGCTGAGCCCCGCGACCGTGCCGGCGGCCGCGCCGAACGCCGCCGCGCCGCCCGGGCTCGTACCGGCGATCCGGGCGCCGCCGCCGGCCGCAAGACCCGTCCCCAGCCCGTAAAACACAGGCCCCCAAAAGCGCATCGCCTCGGCCTGCGCCTGGATGCGGTACCCGTACGCTTCGGCGACCGCGGCGAGCTCCCGCCGGTCGATCAGCCGCGGGAGCGTCAGCTCGGGGGCCGGCATCGGCGCGAAGTCCAGGCTCTGGACCTCCGCGTCGAGCAGCGCATCGGTATGATTCCAGAGGGTGCAGATGAGCGCCTGATACGCCGGCGTGTCGAAAGCCGGGTCCTTGACGCAGTCGACCGTGACCTTGCCCGTGTCGAGCTCGGCGACCTCGCCGTGGTGGACGGACACGCAGCCGTTCAGTAGAGCAAGGATCGCGACCGGAAACGCACCCGTTGGTTGCGGCATGAAGCACCCCTCTTTGGAGCGCTGCAGGAGCACGATTCGTGCCGGACGGCGCGACGCCTGTTCGGGGCCGGCCGGCGGCGGTTGGCGGGCGCACCCCCCGCGTTCCCGCCGACACACCTGCGCCGCCGAAGGATCACCCGTGCGCGTCGAAGCTCAGGACGACCTTGCCCTTGGCCTTACCGCTTTCGACGTAATCGATCGCGTCCTTGAACTGCGTCAGCGGAAACACCCTGTCGGTCCGGGCGATCAGCTCGCCGGCGTCGATCAGCGCCGCGATCTGGGCGAGCTGCGCGCCGTCGGGGCGCATGAAGAGGTAGCGGTAGGTGGCGCCGTGCTTCGC
>JAYVWD010000943.1:0-2852 GCA_043786345.1 Pseudomonadota bacterium | reverse complement strand
GGACGCTCAGGTCCGCGCAGTCGAACGGCCGGCCCATCGCCTTGACGCCGTCGCTGTCGAGCGCGTCGTGGGCCTTGGACACCGCCTCGCCTTCGACGCGCCGGTCGGATTCGCCGACGACCAGGCCGCCCTTTATGCCCTTGCCGCCGAGCAGGACCGTATTCGACTGGGGGTTGTGGTCAGTGCCAGTATCGGCGATGGGCTTGCCGGATTGGCGCATCGAGCGGCTGAACTCGGAGGTCACGAGGACGGTGGTGACGTCGAACAGACGCGGGCCGTCAGGCTTCAGAGGGTCGAAGGGGGTGTCCGACAGGTATTTGAGGATGGCCGCGAGCTTGGCGGCGACCTTCGCGTAGGTGTCGGGCTGCTTTTTGGCCGTCGTCGCGTCGTGGCTGTCGAGGTTGAACTCGTCGACCCCGAGGAGCGCGCTGCGGGCGATGCCGCGGCGAAAGTACTCGTGCACGACGATGAGCGCTTTCTGCGCCTCGTCGGCGGCCGGGTCGACGGTGAGGCCCTGCATGCGTTGCGCGAGCGTGCGCGAGGCGGCGATGCCTTGACGCATCAGTGCGGCGCCTTCCGCGAACATGCCGGAGGCCGGCGCCGAGGCGCCGTTCGCTTCGAGGCGCGCCTGGACGTAAGCCGCGACCGGGTCGTCCCCGCCGCCCGCGCCGCCGGTGGCGCCGCTCGCGATAGAGACCGCCGTCGCGGGCTCGAGGACGACGCCGCCGCCGATGTTGGAGAGCTCCAGGCCGTAGAGGTCGCCGAGCTGCACGAAGTCGAGCGAGGCGCGGTCCGCGCCGTCATTGAGGTGCGGGAGCATGCTCTCGCCGCCGAAGGGGTTGCCCGTGAGCAGGAAGTTCTTGTTCTGCTCGTGGCCGTCGAAGGTCGCCGCCATGTGCACGCCGTTCAGGACGGAGAGGCGCGTGAGGTAGGGCTTGAGGGGCGCCGCGAGCTCGGTCAGCCAGGCGGTCTGGCCGTTGGCGCCGGTGTAGAGCTCGGGCTCGGCGCCGCGGTAGTTCTGGATCTTTCCGGCGGCCGTCATCGCGAGCGGCCGCGCGTCGAACAGGTAGGACGTGTCCCAGCCGCCCTGGAAGACGACCTCGAGGTAAAAATGCGGGTCCGCCGCCGCCCCGGCGCGCGCGCGGCGCGTCATCGGGAGGAAGCTCAAGGTCAGGCCGGAAGCACCGTAGCGGATCAGGGAGCGGCGCGAAATCATGGGCGCGGGCCTCAATTCTCGAGGAGGAAATAGGGGTTTAGGAACAGCGACCGCAGCAGGTCCTTGGGCGGCAGCTGCTTGCCGGCGAACGCCTCCGCCCAGGTGTCGAGCTCTTCGGGCGGGGACTCGAAGCCCATCACGAGGAACCAGAGGCTCTGCAACGCGACCGGCGTCTGCGGGCCGGCGCACAAGGGCTTGAGGACCTCGAGCGCCTCCGCCCGCACGGTGACGAAGGCGTCGGGAATACCCGAGCCGCACGCGTTCTTGGCCAGGGTGTCGGCCAGACGCCCGAGGATCAGCTCCCACAGGAGCATGTTGACCGCGTTGGGCGCGCCGTTCTGGAACTCGGCGTGCGCCGAGGCCGGGCCGAAGCCGCCGAGCAGGATGCGGAAGCCGGTCAGGTCCGCGGAGAACGACCTGCCTTCGAGCAGCGAGCCGACGTCCCAGTATCCGGACGGGTCGGCGTCGACCAAGCGGGCTTTCACGACCTGGTCGATCGCGCGGAAGCCGCGGAGGTATCCGATCCGGTTGCCGGTCGCCTTCGCGCCGGAAAGGGAGACGCGGGCGTCGCTGCAGCCGAGGGCCGCGACGAGGCACAGGGTCGGGAGCAAGGTCGATACGAGGTTACGCATGGTATTTCAGGGCTCCGCCAGCTTCTTTTCGATCCACTTCACGAGCCGCGCCCGCGCCGGGTCGCCCATGTCCTTCTTGAACGGCATCCGCACCTCGGGGTCCGCCGAGCTCAGGCGCCTGGTCATTTCGGTGAGCACCAGCTTGGCTGTCAGGTCGAAGCCGTCCGCATGGCAGCCTTTGCAGCTCTGCTCCATGACGAACGCGATCTCGCAGGGCACCGGCGACGAGGCCGAGCCCGGCGGGTCGTAGCACGCCCCGGCGCTCGGGTTCTTCTGGCGGAAGGTATTGCTCAGCACCAACGCCTTCACGACCTTCGTCGCCGCGACGCCCGTGCTCGGCTCGGTGTCGAAGGTCTTCGTCAGCTCGTCGAGCCAGCCGCCGTCGAGCGCCTGCCGGGTCCCGAGGAAATACTCGCCCATCCGGCGGACGAGGCAGGCGCGCGGCTCCTTCGCCGCGCGGATGATCTTGAAAAGCTCGGCGAGCGGTTCCGCCGGCGGGTGGCCGGCGGGACCGAGGGGCTCGAGCGAGTTGAGCTCGGGCTTGGTCGTCGACCGCATGTAGCCGACCGTCGGCCAGCTTTCGTAGTACTTCTCAAGGGCGTCGCCCGAGATCGAGGCCATGTCGTCGAAGGTCACGAAACCCTTCTGGTAGACGTTGTAGCCGAGAAACGCCCGGTGGCGGAAGAAGCCGGCCATCGGGTCGAGCTTGTAGTGACAGCTCTGGCAGCTCGGGTCGGCGGCATGCCGGGTCCCGGCGTGCGCGTCGGGTTGCACGACGCTGATCGGCGTCAGGTCGTCGCAGAAGTAGGTGCGCAGCATGAACGCGGCGCGGCGACGGTTGTAGTTCGTCGACGAGTTCTGCATCAGGTTCCAGTAACCGGAATACGTAAGCCCCGTGCCGAAGGTGTCAGGGTCGAGCGCGGTCAGCTCGGACTCCTTGAGGTCCAGCACGCCGCCGACCTGGTAGTTGTCGCGCGTGTATTGCCCGGCCGTGTCGAAGATCC
>JAYVWD010000942.1:0-3399 GCA_043786345.1 Pseudomonadota bacterium | reverse complement strand
TCGGCCAAGCGCTCAAGGACGCGACGACGACCCTCTTCGCCGAATACCGCCTCCCGTATCTCGCGCACGCCGCGATGGAGCCGGGCAACTGCACGGCGCACGTCACCGAGACCGCCTGCGACATCTGGGCGCCGACGCAGGGGCCGGGCCTCGCGCAGCAGCTCGCGACCGAGGTCACGGGCCTTTCGCACGAGCAGGTCCGGGTGCACACGACCTTTATCGGCGGGGGCTTCGGCCGGCGGCTCTACCAGGACTTCGTCGTCGAGGCGGTCGAACTGGCGAAACGCCTGAAATACCCGGTAAAAGTGCAGTGGACGCGCGAAGACGACATGCGCCACGACTTCTACCGGCCGGCCTCCGTGCACCACCTCAAGGGCGCCCTCGACAAAGACGGCAACCTCGTCGGCTGGGGCCAGGCCGTCGCCTGCCAGTCGGTCGTGGCGCAGTGCATGTCCGAGTGGTTGCGCGCCATCGTCCCCGAGTGGCTGCCGCAGGGGCTCAAGCAGGTGGGCGGCTCCGCCGCCTCCGGCATCTTCAGGTCGCTCGGCCAGGACCCGACGGCGACGGAGGGGGCCGAGGACATGGACTACGTGGTGCCGGCGCTCAAGGTCGACTTCCTCTACCGGGAGCAGCCGGTGCCCGTGGGCTTCTGGCGGTCGGTCGGGCATTCGTATACGGGCTTCGTCGTCGAGAGCTTCATGGACGAGCTGGCGCACGCCGCCGGCAAGGATCCGGTGGCCTTCCGCCGCACGATGCTCAAGGGCAAGGCCCTCGGCGCCCTCGAGCTCGTCGCCGCCAAGGCCGGCTGGGGCGCGCCCTTGCCCGCGGGCGTGTTCCGCGGCGTCGCGGTCCATACGGCCTTCGGCAGCTGCGCGGCGCAGGTGGCCGAGGTCTCGGTCGGCGCGGACGGCGCCATCAAAGTGCACCGCGTCGTCTGCGCGATCGACTGCGGCCGCGCCGTCAACCCCGACGGCGTCGAGGCCCAGATCCAGGGCGGTATCGCCTTCGGCCTTTCGGCGGCGCTCTACGGCGAGATCACCCTGAAAGACGGCGCCATCGAGCAGAGCAATTTCCACGACTATCAGGTGCTGCGCCTGACCGAGATGCCGCGCATCGAGGTCCACATCGTGCCGAGCGAGGCCGCGCCGACGGGCGTCGGCGAGCCCGGCGTCCCGCCCCTGGCGGCAGCCGTCGCGAACGCGGTGTTCGCCGCCACGGGCAAGCGGCTCCGGTCGCTGCCCCTCAAAATCCCGGTTTGACGGAGTCCGTGATGCTCAGGAATCTCAAGTCTCTTGGTTTCGGCGCGGCGGCGCTGGCGCTCACCGGGTGCGCGTCGCTCGGCGGTAGCCAGAAAAAAGGTACTTTGAGCGTCGCCGACCTCTCGTCCGACGAGCTCAAGCCCGTGCCGGTGGCCGAGGAGTCCGGCATTGCGGACTACACCTTCGCCGGCGCCCCGTACAAAGCCGCGTGGATCGACTGCAAGGTCAAGGGCGCGCCCCAGGCGACACTGCTGCTCATGCACCGGGACCGGGCCGGCTGGGAGGAAGGCAAATACTGCGAGGGCTGGATCGCGCAGTCCTTTCTGAGCCAGGGCTTCGACGTCATCGCGGTCAACCGGCCGGGCTACGGCAAGTCGACGGGCGAGGCGGATTTCGCCGGCGCCCATTCGATGGCGGCCGTGGACGCCGGGGTGAAGGCGGCGCTGGCCAAGGTCAAGAACGCCAAGCCGGTCCACGGGATCTGGGGCTACTCGACGGGCGCGACGGCGGCGGCCCTGTACGCGAAGCACGCGGGCACGTTCAAGTTCGCGATCCTCGGCGGCGGCATCTACGACTTCGAGGAGACCCTCAAGTCCACCCAGGACGCCTATGTGAAGAAGGACATCGAGCAGATCCAGAAGACGGGCGGGTCCAAGGCGCTCGAGGACCGCTCGGTCGGCTACGACGTCGGCGGGCTGCCGAAGTTCCTGGCGATCTACCACGGCAAGGACGACAAGACCGCGCCGCTCGCCCAAGCGCAGGCCTTCAGCGACTCGCTCGCGAGCAACGGCTCCTACAATGTGTCGTTCCAGCCGCTCGACGGCGTGGCGCACGAGATCCCGTGGGCGCAGCACTGGAAGATCCTCGAGGTGCTCGCGCACGCGGTCGCGACCGGCGCGGGAAATTGAGGTGAGGCGGTGCCGCGCCCTCGCGGCGGTGGTCGTCTGGGCGGCGTTCCCCGCGGGTGCCTACGCCGCCGCCGCGGCCGTCCCTTCGAACCACGACCAGCTCTATAGCGTCACCGTCGGGGACGACGCGGCGGTCCTGCGGGTCGAGGCCCGGATCGCTGAGCCCGCCGGCCCGACGCTGCGCGTCTTCCCCGAATCCGAGCCGTTTCTGGCCAACGTCGAGCTCAAGGCCGGCGACGCGTGGAAGCCGGTGGCCCCCGCCGCCGGCGGCGGCTTCGACATCACGCCTTGCGTCAAGACCGGCTGCACGGTCCGCTACGAGTTCCGCCTCGCCGCCGCCGCCAAGGCGCTGGCCAACCAGGAGTTCGCCGGCGGCGGCCACGGTGCCTTCGTCGCGCCGCCAGGCAGCTGGCTCGTCCGCACCGGCCAGGTCTGGGACGATTCGTTCGCCCGCTTCGCCGTGACGCCCGGGAAAAACGGCGCCGTCGCCTGCGGCGCCTTCGAGGACGGCGCGGCCTTCGTCGCGCGCGCCGAGGACTTGGCGAACCTGCCGGCCTGCGTTTTCGGCGTCTTCGACCGCTACCGCCTGCCCGTCAAAGGCGGACTCGTCGATACCGTCGTCATGCCCGGCGAGGCGCTCGCCCATCCGGACGACGTCCGGAAATGGGTCGAGACCGCCGCCGGGGCCGTCGTCGCCTACTTCGGCAAGTACCCAGTCCCAAAGGTTCTTTTGCTCCTCCACCCGCGGCGCGGCTACGGCTCGGGCGGCGGGATGACGTATTCGGGCGGCGGTGCGTTCGTGACCGTCAGCGTCGGCAAGGAGTCGACGCTCGCCGAGCTCAAGGAGGACTGGGTGCTCACCCACGAGATGACGCACCTCACGTTCCCCTCGGTCGCCCGCGAGCACCACTGGATCGAAGAGGGCATCGCCACCTACGTCGAGCCGATCGCGCGGGTGATGGTCGGGGAGCTCACGGCCCGCCGGGTCTGGAGTGACGTCAAGCGCGACCTGCCGCACGGCCTTCCCGAAAAGGGCGACCGGGGTCTGGACAACACACCGACCTGGGGCCGAACGTACTGGGGCGGCGCGCTGTTCTGCCTGCTCGCCGACGTCCGGATCCGCGAGCAGACCAGGAACGCCAAAGGCCTGCGCGACGCGCTCTCCGGGATCGTCGCCGCCGGCGGCAACATCGCCGCGTCCTGGACCCTCGAACAGGCGCTCGCCGCGGGGG
>JAYVWD010000941.1:0-2092 GCA_043786345.1 Pseudomonadota bacterium | reverse complement strand
GCCGACGACCCAGACGTTGGCCGGATCGCGCAGGTAGCGGCTCAGGATCGAGCTGTCGCGCATCAGGGGGTTCGAATAGTTACCCTGATAAACTTGCTGGTAAAGTAAGGTGATCCCCATCGCATCGGCATGTGTGGCGAGCCGGATGTCGGTGGGGACGGCGCTGCCGGACATGGCGGGATCCTCGTTTCATTAAAGTCTGATCGATTTCCCGCCGGGCGGCAAGAGGGCGAAGGACTTGGAAAAAAAGCGAAATCTGCTGCTTCGGAACGCTGATTTCCGCAAGGTCTGGCTCGGGCAGGTCCTGAGCCAGGGCGGCAGCAAAGCCTACCTGATCAACCTGCTCTGGTGGATCATCACGCGCGCCGAGGCCGGCGGCGGCTCGCCGGCGTTCGCGAGCGGCATGCTACTCGTGCTGGCGGCGCTCCCGTCGATCCTCCTCGTGCGGGTGATCGGGCGGGTCTTGACCCGGTACCCGAGCAAGACCGTGCTCGTCCTGGCGGAGTCGTGCGGGGCCGTGCTGATCACGGCGCTCTTCGCCCTGCTCCACGTGGTCGGCGACGGGCTGTCGCTCGCCGTCGTGTATGCGATCTCGGTACTCGTGTCGATCTGCCAGGCCTTCGTCGATCCGACGCTGACGAAGTCCGTGGGCGAGCTCGTGGCGCCCGAGGACGTCGAAGGCGCCGTCGGGTTCGAGGCCTCGACCCAGTCCCTGGCGTATTTCATCGGTACCGCGGCGGGGGCCACCTTGACCGGCTTGCTCGGATTCAAGGCCGCGGTCCTGCTCAACATCGGCAGTTACGCCTGCTCGGCGCTGTCGACGGCCGCGGCGAAATTTCGGAAAATCGACGGCGGCGCCGGAGCCGCGGGCGAGCGCGTCGACCTGCACGCGCTGCCCTGGGTGCGAAGCCTGCTCTACTCGTTCGCCGGCGCCAATTTCCTGCTCTTTCCGCTCTTCCTCGTGCTGCCGCTCTTCACCAAAGACACCCTGCACGGATCCGTGGTGCTGCTCGGCGCGATGGAGGCCTGCTTTTGGCTCGGGCTGATCAGCGGCGCCGCGGGGTCCCGCCTCTTCTCCGACAAGTCCTCGCTGCACGGCCTGGTCGGGCGCCTGCTCGGGGCCTTCGGGATCGCGCTCGCCTCGGTCGCGTTCCTGCCGAGCGCCTGGTGGGCGGGCGTCGTCCTGTTCATCGGCGGGTCGACGGCCGGGATCGTCAACGTCAAGGTCGTCACGTACTTCCAGAAAATGGTGCCGGACGCGGCAAAAGGCGACTTTTTCGCGCGGCTCCAGGCCCTGGTGACCGTCGCGCAGCCGCTCGGCTACCTGGTGTTTACGGTGGCGCTCGCCAAGCTCCCGGCCGAGACGGCGTTCGCGCTCGAAGGCGTCGGGCTGGTGATCGTGGGCTTCGTCACCTTGAAAAGCAAAAAGGCCACGCCCTAGCGGGGCGTGGCCAGTCGGCGGTGATCAGCCGTTCTTGCAGCGATACCCGACCTGGTCGAGGCAGCCGCGGCGGTAGTCTTCCTTGTACATGCCTTGCCCTTCGGCCGCGGCATTGCAGTCGCCCTGGCCCGTTCCGCCGAGCTCCCAGCCGTTGTCGCCCTTGAAGCAGGCGCCATAGTAGAAGCCGGTCTTGTGGTCGCTATAGACAGCGTCGCCCTTGGTCTTGCCGTTCTCGTACCAGGCGTTTTTGCGCTGCTCTTCCGCCTGTTGCTCCTCGCCGCGCTTGGACACCTGCGCTTCGATCACCTTGTCGATCGCGCCCTTGAGTTGATCCCGGATGCCTTCGAACTGCGAGGCGAGGTCGGTCTTCGCCCAGGTGACGAGGAAGGCGTAGCACTGGTCGAACATCAGGTTTTTGCTCAGGCCGCTGCAGGAAACGGCCTCGCTCGAGCGGGTCGAGTCGATCGACCAGCTCAGGTCGCCGCCGACGCGGAGGGCCGCGTGGGCGTCGACGCCGTTGCCGAAGACCTTGAAGGAGCCGCCGACGCCGCCGGCGACCGAGGCGCTGGCGCCGAGGATCTGGCGGACGTGCACTTCGCAGGTGAATTTCGAATCGGGGCGGCACAAACCGGATTCGGTCAGGATGCTGTC
>JAYVWD010000940.1:0-1819 GCA_043786345.1 Pseudomonadota bacterium | reverse complement strand
CTCGCGGCGCTCATGCAGTCGGCGCCGGTCGGGATCTTCCAGACCGACGTGGTCGGCCGGATCATCTTCGAGAACCGGCGGTTCGGCGAGTTGGCGGGGCGCCTTCACACGCCGCCCGGCTCGACCTGGCTCGACGCCACCCTACCGGGCGACCGCGCCGCGCTCGACGCCGAGTGGCGCGGCTACCTCGGCGGCGCGCCGTTCGCCAGCCAATGCCAGCTCCTCGGGGGGACCGCCGTCGCCATCGCCATCGTTCCCCTGCACGACGACGCCGGCAACCTCCTCGGGCATCTGGGCACGATCCAGGACCTGACCGAGATCAGAAGGCAGCAGCAGGAGCTCATCAACGCGTCCAAAATGTCGGCGCTCGGCGAGATGGCCGCCGGCATCGCCCACGAGGTGAACAACCCGCTCACGATCATCCTGGGCCACACCGACCGCGCGCGACGGCGCGCCCGCCAGGGGCTGCCCCTCGACGGCGCCGACGCCCTCGAGGCGCTCGCGGGCATCGACGCGGTCGTCCACCGCGTCGCCAAGATCATCAAAGGGCTCCGGTCCTTCGCCCGCGACGGCGAAGGCGACCCGCTCGAGCCGGCCAGCCTCAAGGACATCGTGTCGCTGACGCTGGCGACCTGCCATTCGCGCTTTGAAAGCCATGCGATCGAGCTCAGCAGCGGCATCCCCGACGGCGCCATGATCTCCTGCCGGGCGACGCAGGTCTCGCAGGTTCTGCTCAACCTCCTCGCGAACGCCTTCGACGCCGTGGTCGACGCGCCGGAAAAATGGGTCTCGGTGGATGCGATCGACGCCGGCCGATTCATGGAGGTCAGCGTGACCGACAGCGGCCACGGCGTCCCGCAGGACATCGCCGGCCGCATCATGCAGCCGTTCTTCTCGACGAAGCCGCCGGGCAAGGGCACGGGCCTTGGCCTCAGCATCTCGCGCGGCATCGTCGAGAGTCACGGCGGCACGCTTCAGCTCGACGGGGCGAGCGAATACACCCGCTTCGTCATGCTCCTGCCGAAGTGAGGGGCGCGATCAGTCCCAGGGGCAGTAGGAGTCCAGCCAGGCGACCAGCTCCGCCATCTCGGGCGCCTCGTTGTCGGCGACCGTAAGGTCCCCGGACGGCGTGCGCGCGACGGCCCGCAGATAGAAGATCGAAAACTGCGGGTCCGTGCCGCCGCCTTGGCGCGCGACCAAGTTGTAACCGAGGTACGTCGTCCGCGGCCGGCCTTCGCCGCCGGGGGTGGCGTGAACCGGCGCACGGTCCGCCTTGATCAGCATCGCGCGCGCGGCCGCGAGCGAGCCCCCGGGGAGCTCGGCGTCGGTGAGCGGCAGCACCTTGACGAGCTCGTGCGCCCCGTCCGCGTGAATGACGAACTGATCGATTCGGTCCTCCCAGCCCGCGCATTGGCGGGTGTCGGACCATTTGTTGACGAGCAGCGAAGCGGCGGCGAGAACCAGGGGTGTAATCATGCCAAAACCTTTAGCTCAGGCGGTGCCGTCGCGCAAGACGCGGCGCAGGACCTTGCCGACGGCGGACTTCGGCAGCTCCTTCCGAAACTCCACCTGTTTCGGGACCTTGTACGCCACGAGGTTCTTTTTGTAGTGCGCGGTCAGCTCGTCGATGGTGAGGGTCTCATCCTTGCGGACGATGAAGGCCTTGACCGCCTCGCCCGTGCGCTCGTCGTGCACGCCGATGACGGCCGCCTCGAAGACCTTGGGGTGCATCATACTCACCTCCTCGATCTCGTTCGGATAGACCTTGAAACCCGAGACGTCGATCATGTCCTTCTTCCAGATCGTCGACCGCAAGAAG
>JAYVWD010000939.1:0-3215 GCA_043786345.1 Pseudomonadota bacterium | reverse complement strand
GGCGACTACCGGGTGACGACGGAGGGCGACGGCGCCTTCGTCGGCACGATCAACGAAGACTTCGCCATCGAGAGCTCCGCCGGCGACGTCTTCCTCCTCGGCAACACGTCGTGGCAGATCGCCCGCGTCACCGGCACCGAGGTCATAGTGCGCGACGCGAACGGCGCGCCGCCGACGATCCCCTTCTGGCTCGGCGAGGCGCCGGGGCGGACCGAGGAGCTGAGCGGCAGCGTGTCGGAGCTGCGCGCCGCGGTCGGCGCCAAGGTCGAGCTCGCCGGCACCGAGGGCGACCCCCTCTACGCGCTCGATTCCATCAAGGCGATCAGGGACCTGGACCCGCCGGTGTACCGGTCGGCACGCGCCTGGCTCGCGACGATCAACGACAACGCCTGGGCGAACCTGCAGGCCGTGCACTACTGCGCCGTCCAGAAGGCGGCGCTCGGTGTCATCCCGTCGCGTGAGAAGGTCGTGTTCGAGCGCTTCTTCGACGATACGGGCGGCATGCAGCTCGTCATCCACGCGCCTTTCGGCATGCGCATCAACCGCGGCTGGGGCTTGGCCCTCCGCAAGCGCTTTTGCCGCTCCTTCGACTTCGAGCTGCAGGCCTCCGCCGACAACGACGGCATCGTGCTGTCGCTCGGGCCCAACCAGAGCTTTCCCCTCGAAAGCCTGTTCAAGATGCTCAACGCCGACAACGTCCGCGAGATCCTCGTCCAGGCGATCCTGGCGGTGCCGCTCTTCCAGATCCGCTTCCGCTGGAACGCCAACCGCTCGCTCGCCGTCCTGCGCATGAAAAACGGCAAGCGGATCGCGCCGGCGCTCCAGCGCTTCCGCTCGGACGACCTGATGACCGCCGTCTTTCCCCAGCAGACCCAGTGCTTCGAGCACCGGACGGGCGACCTGGAGCTGCCGGATCACCCGCTGGTCCAGCAGACGATGCACGACTGCCTCAACGAGGCGATCGACATCGACGGCCTGATCGAGGTCATGCGACGGATCGACAGCGGCGCGATCGAGCTCGTGGCGCGCGACACCAATGAGCCCTCGCCGTTCAGCTACCAGCTCCTCAATGCCTACCCTTACGCGTTCCTGGACGACGCGCCGCTGGAGGAGCGGCGGGCGCGCGCCGTGTCGCAGCGCCGCACCCTGGCGCTCGGCGACATGAGCAACCTCGCGGCGCTCGAGCCGGAGGCGATCGCGCTCGTCGCCCGCGAGGCGTGGCCGACGGCCCGCAACGCCGACGAGCTGCACGACGTGCTGGTGCGGCTCGGAGTCCTGCCCGAGGGCGACGGGCGCGAGAACGCCGCCTGGATCGACTTCATGGGAATCCTCGTCGCGCGGGGGCGGGCGACCGTCGCCACGGTGGGCGCGGGCGCGCTCGCCGGCGACGGCGAGGGCACCGCGGCCGCCCTGATCTCCGAGGCCGGCGCCGCGGCGACCGGCCCGCGCCGCCTCTGGCTCGCCGCCGAATCCCTGCCCGTCGTCCGCGCCGCCTACCCCACCGCGGCGTTTTCCCCCGAGATTTCGCTGCCGCCGGAGCTGGAGCGCGCCTGGACCCGCGAGGACGCCGAGGCCGCCCTGCTGCGTGCCGCCGTCGAGACCCGCGGCGTCGTTTCAGCCCGTCAGCTCGCCGACCTGTTAGGCATCGCCGAATCCACGGTTTTGGCGACGCTGCCGGCGCTCGAAGGCGTCGGCGCGATCATCCGCGGCCGCTTCCGCGGTGAGGCCCTCGAATGGTGCGAGCGCCGGCTCCTCATGCGCATCCACCGCCTCACCCTCGAGGGCCTGCGCAAGCAGATCAAGCCGGTCGCGCCGGAGGCGTTTCTGGCCTTTCTGCTGGAGCATCAGCACGCCCTCCCGGCGCACCGCTTCGAGGGCCGCGACGGCGTACTCGAGGCGATGACGCAGCTCGCCGGCTTCGACGCGGCGGCCGGGGCCTGGGAATCCGAGATCCTGCCCGCGCGCGTCAAGGACTACCAGCCTGGCTGGCTCGACGAGCTGATGCACATGGGGCTCCTCACCTGGGGCCGCCTCTCGCCGCCGGAGCGCGACGCCGAGGACGGGCCCGTGGTCGTCGGCATGCATCGCATGACGCCGCTCGCGATCTTAAGGCGCGAGATGCTCGACTGGATGGCGCCGGCGCCCGCCGTCGCGGCGCTCGCCTCGGCCCGCAGCAACGCCCAGGCCGTGCATGAGGCCCTCCAGGCCGGCGGCGCGCTGTTCTATGGCGAGATCGCCAAACGCGCCGGGCTGCTCGACGCGCAGCTCGACGAGGCGCTCGGCGAGCTCTGCCGGCTCGGGCTCGTGCACGCGGACGGCTTCGCGGCCTTGCGCCCGTTCGTGTCGAAAAACAAAAAACAGGCGGCGCGCGCCCGAAGCGGCCTGGGCCAGCGGTATTTGCCGCGCCAGACCTATGCGCTCGGCGGCCGCTGGGCGCTCTTTCCCCCGGCCTCGCCGGAGCCCGCGCCGACGAAAGACCAGCAGCTCGAGAACTGGGCGTGGCTCCTCCTGCATCGTTACGGCGTGCTCTTCCGCGACCTGCTGACGCGCGAAGCGGCGGCGCCGTTCTGGAGCGAGATCGTGCGGGTGCTGCGCACGCTCGAGGCGCGCGGCGAGGTCCGCGGCGGGCGCTTCGTCGCCGGCGACTTCGGCGAGCAGTTCGCGCTGCCGACCGCGGTCGAGACGCTCCGCCGGCGCGCGGCGCGGTCGGGCGAGCGCCATTGGGCGGTCCTCGCCGCCGCCGACCCGCTCAACCTCGTCGGCATCGTGACCGGCGGCGCGCGCGTCGCCGCCTCGCGGAACGCGCTGCTCGTCATCCACGAGGGGCGCCACGTCGCGACGCGCGACGGTCCCGACGTCACCTTCCATGAGCGCCTCGGCGCCGGGCTCGAAGCCGAAATGACGCACGCTTTGCACCTCGACGGCCCCTTTCGAGGTCGTTTTAACGCTCGCCACGGCGACGCCCTGCCGGTAGAATGACGGACAGAACACCTTACTTTTCACGAAAAAATTAAGACACTCGACACCGGGGGCACACTGCGATGTTGCGTCATCTCTCGCTCGGACTCATGGTCCTGGGCACCGGTCCGGAACCATCGCGAGCTTCTCGAGCCGGGGCCCCTCGGCCTTCGACGGCAAGATCGGCCCCGTCGTCTCGGCGCCCGGCGTGAGCGTGCGCTCGACGATCTCGGGCGGCGGCTTCTCGGGCTCGATGT
>JAYVWD010000938.1:0-2598 GCA_043786345.1 Pseudomonadota bacterium | reverse complement strand
GGGACCTTGCGCCCGCCGTAGACGCCGGAGCCGAGGGCGAGCAGCGGTACCAGGCCGACCGCGACGAGGATCGTCGCCTTGTGTGCCTCCTTGAGGCCGACCATGCGCAGGCCCCAAAGTAGCGACACGGCGCCGAGCAGCCCCGACAGCGCGAAGAGCAGAAAGCCCTGCATCGGCGCCAGAAGGCGCGCCTGCACGAGCAGCGGGCCGCCGGCGAAGGCGGCGAGGGCGAGGACGGCGGGCAGGTACCAACGTTTTCCCGGATGGAGCATCGGGTTACATCCTTTCTGGAGGGCGGATCCCGAGGAGGCTCAAGCCGGTCTTGAGGGTGCGGGCGTACGCTTCGAGGAGGGCCAGGCGGGCGCCGCGCAGCGTGTCGTCCTCGGCCTTGAGGACCGAGACCTCCGCGTAGAAGCGGTTGAAGGCCTTGGTCATGTAGAAGAGGTGCGTGGCAAGGAGGCTCGGCTTGTAAAGCTCGGCGGCGGCGCCGACCACCTGGTTGAAGTCGTAGAGGTAGCGGATCAGCTCGGCTTCGGCCGGGTGCGAGAGGCTCGCGACGGCCTTGGGCTCGGCTTTGACGCCCTGCTCGGCGGCCTTCCGCAGGATCGACTGGGTGCGCGCATAGCCGTACATAAGGTAGGGACCCGAGTTGCCATCGAAGGACAGCCAGTCGTCGACGTTGAAGACGATCTCCTTGGTCGGGTCCGTCGAGATCATCCCGTATTTGATGGCGCCGTCGCACAGGCGGTGGGCGACGTCCTCGAGCTCCGCGGCGGTCCACTCGGCGGCGTACTTCGCCAGGATTTTGTTGAGTTGGGCGAGCATCAGATCGCGCAGCTGGGTGAACGACACCGCCGTGCCGTCGCGCGAGGACATCTTGCCTTCGGGCAGGACGACCATGCCATAGCTCAAGTGATAGCAGCGTTTGGCCTGCTCGAAGCCCATGAGGTCCAGGACCTTGAAAACCTGCTTGAAGTGGTGGTTCTGCTCGTCGCCGACGACGTAGACGGAGCGGTCGATCTTGTACTGGTCGAACTTCTTCCGGGCGAGCGCCAGGTCCTTGGTCGCATAGAGCGTGTTGCCGTCGCGCTTCCTGAGGATGCAGAAGCCGAGCTTGTACGGCCTGAGGTCGACGCCGACGGCGCCGTCGTCGAGCACGAAAATCCCCTTGGTCTGGAACTCCTCGACGATGCGCTGCGCCTCCTGGGTTTCCTCGGACTCGTAGAAGACGACGTCGAAGGAGACGTCGAGCCACTCATAGAGCCGTTGGAACTCGTCGAGCGACCACTGGCGGGTCTCCCTCCACAGGCTATAAATCGGATCCTGTTTGGTCTCGACCTGGCGGTGGATGGCCGAGATCTTGCCGAGGGCCGCCGCCTTGGCGTCGCCCTCGAGCTCGCCGAGGGCCTTCTTCGCCTTGACGTAGACCTCGCCGAGCCACTCGCCGCGGCCCGTGGCCGGCGCCTGGAGCTTGTTTTCCGTCAGGTACCACAGCACGGTCGAGATATGGGTGCCGTCGTCGCCGTAGTAGTTGGCGCCCACCGCGTCGTAGCCGGCGTAGCGGAAGAGGCGGACGACGCTGTTGCCAAGGCTCACGTTGCGGCCGTGGCCGACGTGGAACTCCTTGTGGGTGTTGGGCTGCGAGAACTCGATCATGATCCGCTGCCTGGCCGCGGTGTTGCCCTCGGTCAGGGCTTTGAAGTAGCGCCCGTCGAGGATCGCCGGGATCGCGGCCTCGGCCATCTTCGCCTTGTCGACGGTGAGGTTGAGGAACGCCGAGGCCACCGTGGCGCCCGTCACCCAACCGCCCTCGACGGCGTTGAGGGCCGCGGCGAGGAGTTCGGCGACCTCCTGCGGCTTCTTCTTCGTGTCCTTGGCGAACCGGAAGCACGGGAGGGCGTAGTCGCCGAGCTTGCCGTCTGGCGGTTGCTCCAGCAGGCGGCTCACGTCCGGCGCGCTCAAGGACAGGGTTGCGCCCTCGGGTAGGGCTTTGGCGAGCTCCCGGTGGATGCGCTCACCGAGCTCCTGGCGGCAGGGGTCGAGGCGGTAGTGGGCCGTGGCCTGGGACATGCGGGCTCCTCCTTCGGTCGTCAAGATACCGGGGCGGGCGCGGACATGCCATGTCGTTTCCGTCGCCGCGCCCGCCCGGCATAGAGTCGCCCCGACGCGGACCCCACGAACCAGGAGGCGACGATGAGCGGAGGATTGGAAGGCGCGGAGGCCCCGGTGGCCCGGACGTTGCCGGTGGCGGCCCTGGCCCCGGTATCGTCCGACGTGGACGACGGCCCGGCCACCTTGGTGCACAGCGCCGTTTGCGAGGCGATGGAGGCGGGACTGCTGACGATCGAGTGCGGGTTTACCCGGGGGTTCGCCGGGCTTACACTGATCGGCAACGCCTCGGAGGTCTGCCGCGACGGCAAGGAGCGCGCCCGTGCCGCGCTCGAGGGGCTCGGCATCCACATCCCGCCGCGCCGCCTCGTGGTCAGCCTGACCCCGGCCGATGTGAAGAAAGACGGCAACCACTTCGACCTTCCCATCGCCGTGAGCCTGGCGCTCCTCATCACGCAGAAGCCGGTCCGCGGGGCCCCCGCGCGCCGG
>JAYVWD010000937.1:0-2632 GCA_043786345.1 Pseudomonadota bacterium | reverse complement strand
CGCGCGCCACCGAGGCGGGCCTCGGTGGCACGGGCGGCGGCGGAGCCCAGGGTCTTCGTGTGGAGGTCGTGCGCGGCCAGGCGGCCGGTGACGACGCCTTCATAGACGGCGGAGACGCTGGTGCGCCGGTAAACGTCCCGAAGCTCGTGATCGGACGCGTAGAGGCCGAGGCCCGGCGTGCCGGCAATCACGGCGTCGGTGTCGCCCAGGCCGCGCGCCGTGAGCATGACCGGAAGCGCCGCGCGGTTGCCGGCGGGGGCCTTGGCCTCGGCGGACTTCGGCGCGAGGCGGAGGACGAGGGCGCGCCCGCGGGCGGCGGCGTCGCGCAGGCCGGCGGCGACGTCGTCGCCGCGCACGGCGGCGAACTTGTCGTCGGCCTCGGCATAGCGGCCCTGCCAGACGAGGGCGAAGAGGTACTCGGCTTCGGCGCGCGCGTCGTCGGGGTTCAGGCGCAGGTAGTCGAGGTAGGCGGCGCGGCCGCGCTCGAACTCCCGGTGGCGCACCAGCGCGCGCGCGAGGGTGAGCTGCGCGTCGGGCGCGGTGGCGTAGTTGGGCTCGCGTTCGTCGACCCGGCGGAGGAGCTCCTTATAGTCACCGGTCTTCGCGCGCGCCAGGACCCGCTCGCGCTCGGTCTTGGGCGGAATGCGGACGGGCGCGGCGGCGGCCTTGAGGCTTCCCGCCGGATCGCCGGCCGCGGACCGGGCGAAGGCGAGCCACTGCACCGCCTCGTCGCGCTCGGCCGGGCAAGCGACGAGCTTTTCGGCGCGGGCGCCGGCGTCGGGCGCGAGCGCCTGGGCCGCGGCGATCAGCTGCTGCAGCTCGGCATCGCCGCACGCCAAGGCGCGGGGGGCAGCGACGAGAAGCGCGGCGAGCGCGAACAAAAAGGCGCGGTTCATGGCGTTAATATAGACCGCGGCCTCACCGAAAGCTAGGTCCTCGGTCGCCTGATTTTGGGGCGCCGGCCCGGCGACGGCGCCACTCGCGAACGACGATCCCGACGATCGCCAGGTCCTTCGCATACCGGGCGGCGAGGCGCCGCGGCTCCTGGATGAGCCGGAAAAGCCACTCGGTGCCGGTTTTTTGCATGAGGACCGGCGCGCGCTTCACGGTTCCGGCGAGAAACGCGATGGTGATGCCGATGCCGAGCAGGACGCCGCAGCGGAGCTCGGCGCGCCAGGCCGCGATCCACGCCTCTTGTTTAGGGCTGCCGACGCCGACGAAGACCAGGGCAGGCGCGACGGCGTTGATGCGCGCCACGATGCGGCGGCACTCCGCCTCGTCGGTCTCGAAGCCGAAGGGCGGCGAGTAAAGGCCGGCGACGACCAGCGCGGGGTGGCGGGCGCCGACATTTTTCGCGGCCTTTTCCGCCTCGCCGGGCAGCCCCCCCAGGAAGAAGACGCTCAGGACTTCCGCCGGGGCGGCGGCGGCGGCGGCGGCGCAGAGGGCCGGCATCAGGTCGGAGCCGGCGACGCGGCCCGGTAAAGGCTCGCCGAGGAGGCGCGCGGCCCAGACGACCGGCATCCCGTCGGCCAGGACCAGGTCGGCGCCGGCGCAAATGGCGACGAACGCGGCGTCGGACTCGGCGCGCACCACGTGGTCGGCGTTGGGGGTGACGACATAGGCGCTCTTCCCGGCGCGCGCGAGGTCGAGCGTCGCCCGGACCGCTTCGGCGAAGCTCAGGCGGTCGAACGCCAGGGATCCCAGGCGGAAGCGTGGCGCCATCGGGCTCAGGCCGCGTTCGTCGGTTTGAGACCGAGCGGTATGTAGGCCTGGGGGGCCGCCGCGAGCTCGGCGAGGACGAAAGCGCGGGTCTCGGGGGTGAGGCCGATGATCTCGAGCCCGAGGCCGGCGTGGAAACCGTGGCCGGACCTTTGGCGCACCCAGACGACGACCGCCTGGCCACAGAGCAGCCGGTCCTTGAAGCGCAGCGAGAAGGCGACATCCGTCCCGACCGGGGGCGATGCGCCCGCCATCGCGACGAAGAGGCCGCCGCGACCGAGGCGCACCTCGCCGCGGCGCGTGGCACCGGCGTAGTCGTCGAAGGCGAGGGTCAGGTGGTAGGCCGGGGTCGGCCCGGCTTCCGCGAGGACCCAGCGGTCGACGGGGGGGGCGACGATGGACTTGATGCGGGTGATGACCTCGTCCATCTCGAGCGGCTTCTCGAAGAGCGCGCAGGCGCCCCGGCCGAAGAGCTCGGCCGTCTGCACGTCGGCGTAGGCCGTCATGACGGCGACCGCCGGCCGGGGTCCCGGCATCGCTTCGATGTGCTCGAGGAGCTCGACGCCGTCACCGTGCGGCATGCGGATGTCGGTGAGGACGAAGGCGACCGGCCCCGCATCGAGCAATTTGGCCGCCTCCCACCCGCCCGAGGCGGTGGCAACGGAATAGCCGGCGCGCTCGAGACAACGCTTCAAAAAGTCGGTGATACCCTCCTCGTCGTCGACCACGAGGAGGTGGGGGGCTTGCGGGTGCATCCCCTGATCTTATCAGGAGAACCCCGAATGTCCTTCTTTCAAAAGAAGGCCCCGGTGAACGACAGGCGCGCCACGAGGCGCCGGCCGCCGCCGTGCGCGTCGTCGGTGAGGTCCTCGCGCGCCAGGCTCGCTTCGATAATTTGAGGAAATTTGTCGTC
>JAYVWD010000936.1:0-2989 GCA_043786345.1 Pseudomonadota bacterium | reverse complement strand
GATAACTTCACCAGGCACTTCTTTGACGCCCGCCCCGCCTCCTCTATCCCTGCAGCCTGAGGCCACCGTCGCGAGTGCCGCACCGACGATCAGCGAACGAAAAATGAAGCTCATGTCTTGATGAGTCCTTCGAGAGCGAATTTTTTTTGGCCGCCCTGCCATTTTTCCATGTCTATGCCCTTAGCGCAAAACGCCGAAGTTCAAATCGCATTGCCGGAAATGGTGCGCACCACGCCAGCCGGGACGATGACAAGCTTGTTTAGAATTGGTCTATCCAGCGAAGTCCCGTTAAAATCATGAGGTTCGAGCCCATGGGGCGTAAGCCCCCGCGAAAACACGTCTTGGCCTTGCGCTTTCACTTCGATCATAGTTGAAGCGTCGATGTGGACCGAGCGGCCGGCATCAAGCTGACTTCGATCGACGAAGCTCGTGTATGGTCCCGCCCGAACAGCCTGCGCGGGCCGCAGACCCGCTACCGCAGGATCAAGTGGAGTAAGGATCTTGACATCCAAAGCCGCGTATACACCGCCAGCCAAGGCCGCTTACGACCAGGCCGCAGCCGAAACAGACCCGGTGCGGCCGACCGAGGGGAGTCGGCGTGACCGGAGAGGTTCCCGACCCGACGGCAAAATGAGCCGCTCAGGAACATAGATCGTCCGATTCTTCTCCGCCCGTCACCCTCGTTTTCGGGGATTGATTGCCGGGCGTCAAGACGGCCGGCCAGGGGGCGCCGGACCGCCGCAGACGCTCGTCGGCCCAAGGGCACCAAGCCGCTTACAATTCATGAGCGGCTTACCGTTTCACCGAACCCAGACTTCACCGCTGCAGACGGCACCTGCGGGGCCCAAAAGGTCCAGTTGAATGAGGCTGATGACGCCGCCGAACGCGCCGTTCACGCTGTAGTAGTCGTAGTGGCTGCCGAACTCGTCGCCCGACGAGGTGCGGAACGTGGCCACCGCTTGCGCCGGCGCGACGCGCACGTTCGTCTGCAGGCAGCCGCTCGGCGTCTTGATCGCGACCGTGCGGACAAACTGCGGAAAAGTCGAGATATTGATCTGTGCCGGAACCGCGAAGGGCGTGCCTCCCCAGTAGGTGAACGTTTGGACCTGGATCCACAGGCCGACGGGCGTCGTGGGTATCGGCTGCGGGCGGACGACCTGGCCGTTGTCGGCGTAGACCCCGCCGACGCATGGCAGCGCGGCGACTGTCTGCGCGACATTCGTCACGCCGACCGTGAAGTAAAAGCCCTCGACCGGCGCCTCGGGGATCGAAAAAATGGGCTCGACGTCGAACACGCCGGGGACGCGGGAAACCTCGTCCATACAGGTCGAGGTGGTTCCCGGGGTCCTCAATGATACGGAGTAGCGCGTGTCGGCAAAAGCGTGCCCGGCGATCAGGAAAGGCATAGTTAAGAAAAGATTACGAAAAAGCATTATTGATCTCGTGAAAGATAGGTTTTGGACGTAGGTCCTTACGGACAACGCCCTTTTGCCATAGTCGCCGAACAGATGAAATGACAATAATAATAAAATGGAGATATTTTTTATCTATTTCAATTTAATGATTGAAATCATTATGTTTTATGTTATAATTTGATCTACTTCTGCGCGCCCACTTGAGGCCGATGGAATAGGTTGTCGGCCCTGACGACCGGCGCAAAACCCATGCAGGGATTCGCGCCGCACGGAGGAGGTCTTGGAATCAGCGGTTCCATCCTCTGCCACAGCTCGTCTGGAGCCTGATATTTTCGGAAGCCGCCGTCCTAGGCAGTCACGCACCCGTTGAAAGAAGTTCGTTAGAGTGTCGCTGCGTGTTCGCTTACGCTCGCAGAAGTAGGTTCGAACCCGCCGGATCGAGGTCCGGGTCGAAGCGCTCAATTATTGCCTTCGGGTCGGTCGCGATTGCCTTCAGTACGTTCCAGATGGTGAAGGAAGGGGTTCTCTTTTGCGACCGGATGCCCGACATGTACTCGCGTGAAATGCCGATACGGCGCGCGAGCTCCTCCATCGAAAGGTCGGCCTTCGACCTGATAATGTCGATGAACTGGCTTGCCTGGTCGCGGATGGAGGCCTCGACAGCCTCGTCCACGCGCTCGGGGTCATGTCCCTCGTAGGGCGTGTTGCCTTTTCACTGGAGTAGTTTTGGATGAAGCGCGGATCGCGCGAGCTCGTCCGACTAGGACTGAAACGGTCTCGCGTCATTCGGCAACGTGACGACAAACCTACCGTTCCGGCAACCTTGCCCGACAAACCAGACCGGCGAGCGTAGCCTCCTGGGTGCCTGGCCGGACCTTTGGGGGCGAGGCAAGTGATCCGCGGCCGCTAAGCCAAGGAGCGCTCAGCGATCTCGTCGGTCTTCGCGTCGAGCTCGTGGCACGCGGCCAACCGCTGGCGCTATGGAATGAATTTATCAGCCGATACCACTACCTGGGCTATGGGGTCATGCCCGGAGCACCGCTGCGCTATTTCATCATGGCGGAGGACCGCGTGCTCGGCGCGATGGGATTTGGTGGCGCCGCATGGAAGGTGGCGCCGCGCGACCGCTTCATCGGCTGGACCGCCGAGCAGCGGCAGAGCCGTCTTCACGTGATCGTCAAATCTTGAGCTGGGGAAGGCTCGCGGTTTTCCGGTGGCCATACCAGAAGGGCGCCCGCGACGCCTCCGCCATCGCGCCGAATGCAGCCGCGACCCCGCGCTTGGCAAGAGCCGTAAACCCAGCACTTTATGGATTGATCACGGAGGCAGCTGTTCTCAGGTCAACGCGAAGCAGGCGTTCGCGCCGAGCCGTTGACGTCCCGTCCTCGTGCCCCTAGACTCGAGGAACGACCCAATGCCCCCACGCTACTGATAAACGGAGCCGCGCCATGAAGACCTTCCGTCTCCTGACCCTGTCGTCGATCGCACTGGTCGGGGTCGGATGCGCCGCTAAGCGCAGCGTCGCCAGGGATTCTTCCGCGATCGAGAGCGCTCGCGCCGTTGCTTCCGCAGAC
>JAYVWD010000935.1:0-8549 GCA_043786345.1 Pseudomonadota bacterium | reverse complement strand
ACCCTGGCCGCGCTCGGAACCTGGCGCACCAAGGCCGGCGTCCTGAACGACCCGGCGGCCCTGCCGTCCGACGGCTATGCCACCGGACTCGCGACCTTGGTCCTCCTTGAGAACGGCGTGGCGCCGGGCGCCGCGAGCCTGACGCACGCCCGCGCGTGGCTCGAGTCGCACCAGGCCGAAAACGGCGCCTGGCCGCTCCTCTCGCTCAACTCGCCCGAGGCCGCCTTTAACAACGGCGTGATGACGGACGCGTCGACGTCCTACGCGCTGTTGGCGCTCAAGGCGCTCGCGACCGCCGACTGACCTTCGCGGGTTCGCCCCTAAAGCGTCGTCACCGCGCCGGTCGCCGGATCGATCCGATAGAGCCGCCGCAAGGTCGGCGGCACGGGCACGGTGTTTTCCTCCTCGATGTGCGCATCGACGGCGCCCAGGAAGGCGGCGGCGTATTCGACCTGCGTCTCGTCCTTGAAAGCGCAGGCGTCGAGTCGCGCCGCGAGCCCGGCCCGCGTGCCGCCCCAAGACGACAAAGGGGTGTCGGTACAGGTCGCGAGGTCACGATCGAAGGCCTTGCCGCGGGCGTTGCATTCCTTCTGCTCCTTGGCGTGGAGCAGCTCGTCGAATGCCGCGCGCCACCCCGGGGCAGAACGCATTTTTGACCTTGGAAATCGAGGCTTTAAATCCGACCGCTGGCGTCCGACACGCGCGCGAGGTCGCCGTGCTCCCAGCGCATGATGTTGACGACGGCCTGGTCGGAGGCATGCTCGGGCATCACGTAGCGGCCGAGCGCGAGGAAGAGCGCGAGCCCCATGAAGTGCGGCGGCGTCAGGCGGTATTGGATCACCTTCCAATAGGCGGCCAGGTCGATCGGTCGGCCGGCGCCGTCCACCGGATGCGCATCGACGAGGTAGTAGCCCGGGTCGACGCGCATCCGCGCCTGGGCGATCTCGCCGGCCTCGATGATCTTCTGGCGCCAGTAGGGCGACAGCGGGCGGCGGGTCGTCGACTGCCACACGGCGAAAACGAAGGGGAGGTCGGTCAGCTCGCGCCACCACTCGCCGAGGTCGATCACGGCGCGGAACGAGCTGCGCCGGGTCAAGGCCTCGTCGCCGATCAGGAGCTCGAGCGGCCGGCGCAACGAGCGCCGCTGCGCGGGCTTACCGGGCGCCGGCGGCTCGGCGTTGAGCTCGTAGGCGCGCGTCCCGAACCAGAGCCGGTAGAGGATGCGGGCCATGCAGTTGCTGGTGTCGGAGGCCGCGCTCAAGGTCAGCGGCGGCGGCACGTCGGCCTCGAGCGGCGGCAGCGCGTCGCTGGCTTTCCACAGCGCCGCGGCGAGTTTGCGCGCGTCCTGGCCGTGCCGCGCGAGCGCCGCGCGGTAGGCGTCGCGCAGGGCGTGGTGCCGCGCGCGCAAGGTCTCGAGGAGGCTCAGGTCGTCGGTGTGGAGGCCCAGATAGACGCTCGAAACCGCGCCCGCCGCGGCGATGCCGAGCGGGCAGGCGATCTCGTTGTGGGCATATTTGAGGAGGCAGATGCTCGAGCTCGGCGCGACGGTGACCTTGCCCTCGGCGAGCCAGCGGTTGACCGCCGCCGGGTGCCCCTTGTGGAACTCGATCCCGGCCCCCGCGATGCGCTCGAGCTCGACGCGCAGCGGGTGCAGGTTCCAGTAGTGAATCCAACCGAGGGAGAGCGGCACCACAGGCATTTGAAGCGGGTCCAATTCAGCGCAGGTCGTTCAGGGTCGCGTCGGCGGCGGCGAGGGTCCGATCGATGTCCTGGTCCGTGTGGGCCAGGGACACGAAGCCCGCTTCGTACGCCGAGGGGGCGAGGTAGACACCGTGGCGGAGCATGCCGAGAAAGAAGCGCTTGAAGCGCTCCTGGTCGGCCTGCTTCGCCTGCTCCAGGGAGGTGACGGGGCCCCCGTGGAAAAAGAAGCCGAACATGCCACCCTCGCTGTCGGCGATAAAGGGTATTTTCTTGGCGCGAGCCAAGTCTCCGAGACCTTTGGCTAATTTGCGCGTCTTGCGACCGAGCTCGTCCCAGGCGCCGGGGCGGCCCAGGATCTCGAGGGTCTTTAAGCCGCAGGCGACGGCGACCGGGTTCCCCGACAAGGTTCCGGCCTGGTAGACCGGGCCGGCAGGCGCGATCAGGGACATGATGTCCTTGCGCCCGCCATAGGCGCCGATGGGCATGCCGCCGCCGATCACCTTGCCCAGGGTCGTGAGATCCGGCCTGATGCGCTTCATGGCCTGGACGCCGCCCATGGCGACGCGGAAACCGGTCATGACCTCGTCGAAGATGAGAACCGTGCCCTCGGCGGAACAGATCTCGCGGAGGCTCTCGAGGAAGCCGTCGTTCGGGCGGATGAAGCCGGCGTTGCCGACGATCGGCTCGAGGATCAGCGCGGCGATGCCGCCTTTGTGCTCGTGGAACGCGGCTTTGACCGCGGCGAGGTCGTTGAAGGGGGCCAGGAGGGTGTGCTTCGTCGCCTCCGCCGGGACGCCCGGGCTGTCGGGCAGGCCCAGGGTGAGGGCGCCCGAGCCGGCTTTGACGAGGAGCATGTCGGCGTGACCGTGGTAGCAGCCGGTGAACTTCAGGATCTTGTCGCGCTTGGCGAACGCCCGGGCGACGCGGATCGCCGCCATGCAGGCCTCGGTGCCGCTCGACACGAGCCGGAGCATCTCCATGGACGGGACGTGCCGCTGGACGGCGAGCGCGAGCTGCGTCTCGCCCTCGGTCGGCGCGCCGAAGGTGAGGCCGCGCGCCATCGCCTCCTGGATCGCCGCCAGGACCTCGGGGTGGGCGTGGCCGACGATCGCGGGGCCCCAGCTGCCGACGTAGTCGATGTAGCGGTTGCCGTCGATGTCGTGCAGGTAGGCGCCGTTCGCGCGCTCGATGAAGAGGGGCTCGCCGCCGACCGAGCCGAACGCCCGCACCGGCGAGTTGACGCCGCCCGGAATGACGGCGCGTGCCGCCGCGAAAGCCTGCCGCGATTTGTCCCAGGACATCGTGCCCGTCATCGTCGATCTCCTTCTTTTTATGGGCCCCATCGTGCCCCAATTATATAGAATGAGCAAATGCGGGTCTTACACATCGACACCGAACTCACCTGGCGCGGGGGCGAAAATCAGCTGCGGCTCTTGCTGCAAGGGCTGGCGCGCTCGGACGCCGAGAGCTTCGTCGCGGTGCGGCCGGACAGCGCCGCGGCGGCGCGCCTCAAGGGGGTCGCGCCGCTACTCGCGCTGCCGATGCGCGGCGGCTTTGACCTCGGGGCGGCGCGGGCGCTCGCGCGGGCCTGCGACACGCACGCGATCGACCTGATCGACGCGCACACCTCGAACGCGCACCTGCTCGCGCTCCTGACCAAGATCCTACGGCCCAAGGTGCGCCTCGTCGTGCACCGCCGCGTCGATTATCCGCCGGCCGGAGGGCCGCTCAACGGCTGGAAATATCGCACCCTAAAGGTCGACCGCTACGTCGCGATCTCGGCGGCGATCAAGCGGATCCTGGTCGCCTACGGGCTGCCGGGCCCGCGCATCGCCGTGGTCCCGAGCGCCGTCGACGGCGCGGCCTACGCGGCCTTCGACCGCGCGGCGGAGAAGGCGGCGCTGGCGACGGCTTACGGCATCGACCCGCGCCTGCCGTTCGTCGGCAACGCTTCGGCGCTGAGCCCGCAGAAGGACTACCCGACCCTGCTCGAGGCGGCGCGGCTCCTCAAGGCGCAGCGCGTCCCGTTTCACCTGTTCATCGCCGGCGACGGCGGGGAGCGCGACGCGCTCGAACGCCAACGCATCGCCGCGGGCCTCGAGCACGACGTGACCTTCCTCGGCTTCATCGAGGAGGTCCCGCGTTTCCTGAGCGCGCTCGACGTCTTCGCGCTCACGTCCGCCTTCGAGGGCCTCGGGACGATCGTGCTGGAGGCCGCGCACGCCGGGCTCTGCGTCGTGGCGACCGCGGTCGGCGGCGTGCCCGAGGTCGTCCGCGACGGCGAGACGGGCCTGCTCGCGCCGGCCGGCGCGCCGGCGGCCGTTGCCGCGCGCCTCGAGCGCGTCCTCGCCGACGCCGACCTGCGCGGGCGGCTCGGCGAGGCCTTGAAAGCGCATGTCCGGACGGAGTTTTCGCTCGCGGCGATGGTCGGCGGAAATCTGGACGTCTATCGGGACGTCCTGGGCGTCAGCTCCTGATTTTCTTCATCTCCGGGTCGTAGAGCGGCTTGAGCGACACGGCCGCGGGAACGCGCCGGCCGGCGACCTCGACCTCCCAGGTCCCACCCGCGAGGTAGGCCGGGTCCACCGTCACGCCCGGCTCGACCATCGCCAGCCCGACCGCCGCGCCGAGCGTGTGGCCGTAGGAGCCGGCGCGCACGTAGCCGACCCGCTTGCCGTCCCGCCAAAGAACCTCGGCGTGGTAGAGCATCGGTTCCGGATCCTTGAGCAGGACCTGCACGAGGCGCCGTTTATAAGGCGTCGCGGCCTTCTGCGCGACGGCGGCCTCGCGGCCGATGAAGCCGCCCGGTTTCTTGAGGTCCACGCAGAAGCCGAGGCCCGTCTCGAAGCAGTTGTCGGTGTTGTCGATGTCGTGCCCGTAGTCGCGGTAGCCCTTTTCCATGCGCAGGCTGGCGAGGGCTTTCAGGCCGGCGTGGCGCAGGCCGAAGGCCGCCCCCGCCTTGACGACCTCGTCGTACACGTGCACGGCCTGCTCGGCCGGGATGTAGAGCTCGTAGCCGAGCTCGCCCAAGTAGGTGATGCGGACGCACAGGACCCGCGCGTAGTCCAGGTCGATCTCGCGCGCGCCGCGGAACGGAAAGGCCTCGTTCGAGAGGTCGACGGACGTGAGCGACTGCAGGAGCTCGCGGGATTTCGGGCCCTGGACATTGAGCTGCTATAGAGGTCGCGCGTGTACTTGCGCAGCTCCGTCGAGGTTTCGGAGGTCGACCCGAAGGTGACCATGAGGCCCGCGGCGTGCCACGTCGTGCCCGACGTCAGCTGGTCGCGCTCGATCAGGACCACGTCCTTCCACCCCATGTGGGCCAAGTGGTAGGCGACCGAGCAGCCGATCACGCCGCCTCCGACGACGACGACGCGTGCACGCTGCGGCAATGGCTGGCTCACCATGGTGAGGCTCTCCAAGAGGAATAAGGGGGCCGGGCCGGTTGGGCGCCCGCACCTTACGCTAAAGCCGCCTGCCCGTCGAGGCGGTGGGCGGCCGGCCAAGCCACGGTAAAGGTTGGACTCCTCGCGCCATCCCGCGCACCGGCGGCATTTGCCGCGCGGGGCGCGGCGAGGCCTGGAACGGGCCCGTCCGGGTGGACCTTCCGCGAAGGCTCGGATGCCGCGGCGGAACCCCGTTCGCGCCTTGACAGTCGCGGTTCTGGCCTCATGTTTGCAAGTGTGCCCGGTGCAACCAGGAGACCCCATGGACATCAATAAATTCACGCAAAAAACGCAGGACGCGTTGATGGCGGCCCAGACGCTGGCGGCCGAGCGCGGCCACAGCGAGGTCGACACCGAGCACGTCCTTCATAGCCTCCTGACCCAGGACGATGGGCTGATCCCCCGCCTCCTCGAGCGGATGGACATCCAGCCCAAGGACCTCACGCAGCGCGTCGAGGCCCTGCTCGACCGCCGCCCGCAGGTGTCGGGGACCGGCTACAGCCCCGACAAGATTCACGTGTCGTCGCGCGTCGGCCGCCTCCTCACGGCCGCGGAGAAGGAGGCGAAGCGCCTAAAAGACGAGTACGTCTCGGTCGAGCACGTGATGCTGGAAATGCTGCGGGACGACGACAACTCCCCGGTTGCCCGCCTCCTCAAGGACGTCGGGCTCAATCGCCAGGGCTTCCTCCAGGCCCTCACCGCCGTCCGCGGCGCCCAACGCGTGCAGAGCCCGAACCCCGAAGCGACCTACGACGTCCTGGAGAAATACGGGCGCGACCTCGTAAAAGCGGCGCGCGACGGCAAGCTCGACCCGGTCATCGGCCGGGACGACGAGATCCGCCGCGTCATCCGCATCTTAAGCCGCAAAACCAAGAACAACCCGGTGCTCATCGGCGAGCCGGGCGTCGGCAAGACGGCGATCGCCGAGGGCCTCGCCCACCGCATCGTCCGCGGCGACGTGCCCGAGGGGCTCAAGGACCGCACGGTCTTCGCCCTCGACATGGGCGCGCTGGTCGCGGGCGCCAAGTTCCGCGGCGAGTTCGAGGAGCGCCTCAAGGCCGTCCTCAACGAGATCAAGAACGCCGAAGGGCGCATCCTCCTCTTCATCGACGAGCTCCATACCATCGTCGGCGCCGGCAAGGCCGAGGGCTCGATGGACGCCGGCAACATGCTCAAGCCCATGCTCGCGCGCGGCGAGCTGCACTGCATCGGCGCGACGACGCTCGACGAATACCGCAAATACATCGAAAAGGACCCGGCCCTCGAGCGCCGCTTCCAGCCCGTCATGGTGGACCAGCCGACGGTCGAAGACACGATCTCGATCCTGCGCGGGCTCAAGGACCGCTTCGAGGTCCACCACGGCGTCCAGATCGCCGACAGCGCCCTCGTCGCGGCGGCGACCTTGTCCAACCGCTACATCACCGACCGGTTCCTCCCCGACAAGGCGATCGACCTGGTGGACGAGGCCTGCGCCAAGCTGCGCACCGAGGTCGACTCCCTGCCCTCCGAGCTCGACACCGCGCAGCGCCGCGTGATGCGCCTCGAGATCGAGGAGGCGGCGCTCAAGAAGGAAAAGGACGAGGCGAGCAAGTCCCGCCTCCGGGAGCTGCAAAAGGAGCTCGGCGACGCCAAAGGCGAGGTCGAGACGATGCGCGCCCGCTACGAGACCGAAAAAGCCGCCATGCAGAAGGTCACCGACGTCCGCCAAAAACTCGAAGCGGTCAAGCGCGACATCGAGGCGGCCGAGCGCCGCTACGACCTGGACAAGGCCGCCGAGCTCCGCTACGGCAAGCTCCCGCAGCTCCAGACCGAGCTCGCGAAGGAGGAGCAAAAGCAGGCCGACAAGACCGACGCCGGCGACCGCCTGCTCCGCGAGAAGGTCGACGAGGAGGAGATCGCCGAGATCGTCTCGCAGTGGACCGGCATCCCGCTCAACCGCCTCGTCGAGGGCGAGCGCGACAAGCTGCTCCGCCTCGAAGACATCCTGCACCAGCGCGTCATCGGCCAGGACGAGGCCGTCCGCCTCGTCGCGGACGCCGTCATCCGCGCCCGCTCGGGCATCAAAGACCCCGGCAAGCCGATCGGCTCCTTCATTTTCCTCGGGCCGACCGGCGTCGGCAAGACCGAGCTGGCGAAGGCCCTGGCCGAGGCGCTTTTCGACAGCTCCGAAAACATCATCCGCGTCGACATGTCCGAATACATGGAAAAACACTCGGTTTCCCGCCTGGTCGGCGCCCCGCCCGGGTACGTGGGCTACGAAGAGGGCGGCCAGCTCACCGAAGCCGTCCGCCGCAAGCCCTACTGCGTGATCCTATTCGACGAGATCGAAAAGGCGCACCACGACGTCTTCAACATCCTCCTCCAGATCCTCGACGACGGCCGCGTCACCGACAACCAGGGCCGCACCGTCAGCTTCAAGAACGCCGTCATCATCATGACGAGCAACCTCGGCGCCCAGCACCTCCTCGAAGGCATCGACCGCCAGGGCCACCTGAACGAGCGCGCGCTGGAGCAGGTGCAGGCGGAGCTCCGCGGCCACTTCCGCCCCGAGTTCCTCAACCGCGTCGACGACGTCGTCATCTTCAAACCCCTGACCGAGCCCGAGATCGAGCGCATCGTCGAGCTGATGGTCAAGGGGCTCAAGGCCCGGTTGGCCGAGCGGCAGATCGAGCTCCGGCTCGACGACTCCGCGAAGAAGCTGATCGCGCACGCGGCCTACGACCCGATCTACGGGGCGCGGCCGCTCAAGCGGTTTCTGCAGCGGGAGCTGGAGACGAAGATCGGCCGGAAGCTGATCGGCGGGGAGATCCACGAAGGGTCGAAGGTGGACGTGTTGGCGAAGGATGGGGCGTTGATGGTGGAGGCGAGGTAGGGCAAGGGATTCTGCCTTCCATTGCACCGCGGACGCCGACCCGGAGCCTGCCTCTCACTCCACCGCCCTGACCCCATTCTCCGTCCCTAGATACTGCACCCTCAAGTCATGCCTTTCGACCGGCAGCCTCGCCACCACGAATTCCTCGAACGCCACCCCGACGAGCACCGCCCCGTCCCCCGCCCCGGCCGCAAAAAAGCGGTCATAGTACCCGCCCCCATACCCCAACCGGTTTCCCGCGGGGTCCAGCGCCACCGACGGCACGAGGATCACCGTCCGCTCATCCGCCCGCAGCGCGGCGCCGGACGCGCGCGGTTCCGCGATGCCATAGCGGTTCCGGGTCAAGGCCTCGCCCGCCCGCCACGGATAGAACGCTATCTGCCCCTTTTCCCGCGCGACGACTGGGAGCCCGACCACGGGCGCCGTGATCCCGGCTAAGTCGGGCTCGCCCCGGTGCGCGGCGAACGAGAACACCTGGTGAAAGCCTTCGCGCTCCAGGTAAGCCTGGAGCCCCGCGACCAGCGCGGCGG
>JAYVWD010000934.1:0-6384 GCA_043786345.1 Pseudomonadota bacterium | reverse complement strand
AGCCGCGTCAGCCGCGCCGGGAAGCTCACCTCGGCCAGGGACAGCGGGTTCTCGGGGAGGAGCTGGTGAGAATTCGCCTCCTCCGAGGCCATCCGCCGGGCATTGAGGTTCATGTACCGGCTCAAGACCGACTGCGTGATGCTCTTCGGAAGCTTCGCCAGCCGAATCACCCGGCGGCCGGGGAACCGCTTCGTCAGGTCGCCCAAGCCCAGGTCCTGGCCGAGGACGACGATCGTCGTGTGCTCGTTCGTGTTCGCCATCAGGGCGGCGAAGCGCGCGCCCTCGTCCTCGAACGCCAACGCGCTCTCGAGGAAGACGACGTCCGGCGTGAAGAACTTCGGCTCCTCGGCGATGCTCTGCTTGGATAGCGCCGTCGTGACCTCGAAGCGCGGGTCGGCGAACTGCTGGAGGATCGCGGCCCGGAGGTCGGTCGACTGCGCCGCGACGAAGATGCGGCAGCGCGGCCCCGGATCCTGCTCGGCGACCTTGACGAGCGCGGCCTCGGCCTTGGCGCGCGCCGCCTGCGGCACGCTCCATTCGGCGATGATGGCGTCGGAGAAGCGGTAGAGGAGGTGGCTCCGCTGGGTCTCGACGACCTTGAGCGTGATCGACGGGACGCCCGCGGCCTTCGCCAGATAGCCGTGGAGATTCAGCGCGGCGCCGGCCGGCGGGCGCACCCGGCACTCGAGCCGGAGCCGCCGCTGGCTCACCCAGGTGATGCGGGCCGGAAAGGCGACGGCCGCGAGGCCGCTCATCGAGATCTGCGCTGGCGGCTGCGTGAGCCGCATCGGCTTGCTGCCCGCCGCGAACAGGAAGCGCGTGAGCCACTGCTTCTCGTCCAGGTCGAAGGGGATGATGTCGCGGAAGTTCGCGCACGCCGCCAGGAAGTTCAGGTTCTGCGAGTGTCCGCCGCGCACCAGGATGAGGCGCGCTCCCTGGATTTCCGGCATCCCCATGAGGTGCGTCAGCATCCGGCTCGCCACCGCCTCGTCGCCGTCGTCGCTCACGACGATGACGCTGGCCCGTTTCGCCTCGAGCTCGCTGACGACGGCGTCGAGCGAGGTGAAGAACTGGATGTCAAATCCTTTTTGATCGAGCAGCAGCGCCCGGTCCCGGTGCTGAGCCGTAACCGTGTCCGCGAGCCAGAATGTGCGGCGCTTCTTTTCCATGGCTTGTCCGGGGCTGCCTCCAAATGGTCATTCCCGTTCTCTTAATCGGCATTCATCGGCAAAAGGTTAGGAGCTAGGCAATCCCCCGCTGGGCCTAGTCCTTCCCTGTCACGGATCCTAAACTCGTGTAATAATTATCGGACTGGTGCGGTTACGGCGGTTTTTGACCCCCAGATCAGACTTCCATGGAGTGCCATGATGCGTCAGCTGATGCGTAAAGTTTTGGGTTCGGCGTGGGTGGCGGTGGCGATTTTCGCGGCTGGCTTCTCGCAGAGCGGGTACGCCCTCAACTGCCAGCAGGTGCGGCAGCTCGTCGGCGTCTACTTCAAGATGCATTTCTACCACCACGACTTCGACGACGAGCTGAGCCGCCGGACCCTCGACAACTTCATCAAGGGCTGGGACCCGGGGAAGGTCTACTTCCTAAAGACCGACGTCGACGACATCACGGCGAAGTACGCGACCAAGCTCGACGACCAGATCATGGACTCGAACTGCGCCTCGATCGACGAGGTCGTGAAGCTCTACTCGAAGCGCTTCAACGAGCGCCAGAAGACGATCGACGGCCTGATCGACCAGCCGCACGATTTCACCAAAGACGAATACATGGTCATCGACCGCAAGAAGCTCGACTGGGGCGTGACGACCGAGGAGCTCACCGAGCGGTGGCGCCAGCGCGTCAAGTTCCAGCTCCTCCAGCTCAAGGGCACGATGGGCGACATCGCCAAGGCCAAGGAGAAGCTCCATAAACGCTACCAGCTCTCGACCAAGCGGCAGAACGAGCTGACCAGCGACGACATGTACACGATCTTCCTCAACTCCTTCAGCTCCAGCCTCGATCCGCACTCGGAGTACCTGTCGCCCGAGTCCCTCGAGGACTTCCGCATCTCGACGCGGCTTTCGCTCGAAGGCATCGGCGCCGTGCTCCGCAGCGAGGACGGCTTCACCACCATCCAAAGCCTCGTCCCCGGCGGCGCGGCCTTCAACACCGGCAAGGTCAAGGTCGACGACAAGATCATCGCGGTCGCCCAGGGCGAGGAGCCGCCGGTCGACGTCATCGACATGGACCTGCGCGAGGTCGTGAAGCTGATCCGCGGCGCCCGCGCCACCGAGGTCCGCCTGACCGTCGTCCGCGACGACGGCGGTGGCAAGAACATCCAGCTGGTCGTGCCGATCATCCGCGAGCAGGTCCAGCTCAAGGACCGCGCCGCCAAATCCAGCGTCTACACCGTCAACCTGACCGAATCCGCCGGCGGCGCGGCCAAACCGATGAAGGTCGGCGTCATCGAGCTGCCGAGCTTCTACATGGACTTCGAGGGTCGCCAGAACCGCGAGAAGAACTTCAAGAGCTCCTCCGCCGACATGCGCAACGAGGTCGAGAAGCTCAAGAAGCAGAACGTGGACGCGATCGTCGTCGACCTGCGCTCCAACGGCGGCGGCTCGCTCGACGAATCCATCGACATCGCCGGCCTCTTCTTCGACAAGGGCCCGGTCGTTCAGATCAAGGACACGCGCGGCTCGACCTATGTTCAAAAGGACGAGGACGGCAAGACCGAGTATGCCGGCCCGCTCGTCGTCATGATCAACCGCCAGTCGGCCTCGGCCTCGGAGATCTTCGCCGGCGCCATCCAGGATTACGGCCGCGGCCTGATCGTCGGCGACACCCACACGTTCGGCAAGGGCACGGTCCAGAACTTAAACGACCTCGACGAGAAGCTCGGGGCCATCAAGGTGACCATCTCGAAGTTCTACCGCCCCTCCGGCTCGTCCACCCAGCTCAAGGGCGTCGAGAGCGACATCGCGCTCCCCGACGTGCTCGACGAGTACGAGATCGGCGAGAAGCACTACGACTACGCGCTTCCCTGGGAGAAAATCCCGGCGAGCGACTACAAGACCTTCCCCTACGTGACGGCCGACAACGTCAAGAAGCTCAAGGACTCGAGCGCCGCCCGCATCAAGACGGACAAGGGCTTCGAGAAGATCCTCGCGGCGATCAAGGACTACAAGTCCGGCGAGGACTCGCGCTCCAAGGTCAGCCTGAAAGAGGACGCCAACGCCGACAAGAAGAAGGACGAGCTCAAGTCCGCCGAGAGCCGTCCGGGCGCCAAGAAGAAGGACAAGGCCGGGAAGAAGGACGCGAAGTCGAAGTCGGGCAGCAAGGAGAAGGTCGTCGATCCTGACGATGAGGACGAGGAGAAGCTGCCGCTCACCGAGGACTTCCACCTGCAGGAGACGCTGCGCATCACGGCCGACTACGTGCAGCTCCTTAACAAGCGCCCCATTCCCGCCAAAGTCGCGCTGCCGGACCTGGACCGGATGCAGGCGGTGGCCGACCTGAAGAAGGCGGCGCCCGCCACGAATCCGGTGCAGCCAGGGACCCCGGATCCCGCCGCGGCAATCAAGCCGAAGGGCACGCCGGCGCCCGTGAGCGCTCATCCCTGAGCGGACGAGTATCCGCTGATTGAAAAGCGCGAGCCGGGGCCTTTCCCCGGCTTCTTCTTTTTAGACCCCGAGGGAGCCACTTCCGTCGATGAAAAAAGGCAGCGCCAGCCCGAGGCCTGCGAGGACGATGAGGGTCCCGAGGACGATGATGAGGGTTCTTTTGGTCGTGCTCAGGACGGGCTCCTCCGCGGGGGATCGTGCGCCCCGCCGTGCGAGAGTCTCATGAGCGTCTCAGCCGACGAACTCGACCAGGATCTTTCGCCCCTTGATCTTCCCGTTGCGCAGGCCCTGCAGGGCGGCGCTGGCCGCACTCTTGGCCACGGCGACGTACGTGAAATGGTCGTGGATCTCGATCTTGCCGATCTGGGCCGCGTCGAGCCCGGCCGCGTCGCCGGTGAGGGCGCCGAGGACGTCGGCTGGGCGCAGCTTCTCCTTGCGGCCCGCGGCGATGTGGAGCGTCACCATCGGCGCGCCCTTGGCGGACGGCGCCGGCGCGGCCTCCACGTCGTCCTTCTTCTTCTTGCGCGTCCCCGGGGGCGCCTGGCGGTCGATCGAAAAGCCGAGGGCCGCCTCGATCGCCTTGACGCGCTCGCCGTCGCGCGGCGCCACAAGCGAGACCGCCCGCCCGTGCTTTCCGGCGCGGCCGGTGCGGCCGATGCGGTGCACGTAGATCTCGGGCTTCGCGGGCAGGTCGAAGTTGACGACCAGGTCCAGGTTTTCGACGTCCAGGCCGCGCGCCGCGACGTCGGTCGCGATCAGGACGCGGACGCTGTGATTGCGGAAGCGCGCCATGACGCGGTCGCGGTCGCGCTGCTCGAGCCCGCCGTGCAGCGCCGCGGCGCTCAGGCCCGCCTCGCCGAGCTCGGTGGCGAGCTCGGTGACGGTCGCGATGTGGTTGCAGAAGACGAGCGCCGCCTCGGGCTGGATCTCTTTCAGCAGCGCCGCCAGCGTCTCGCGCTTCATTTCCATCTTGGTCTCGAGGAGCGACTGCCGGATGTCGGGCACGGCGTCGGCCGTGTCCGCGATGGTGACGCGCAAAGGGTTCTTCTGGTAAGCGCCGCTCATCGCCCCGATCGTGTCGGGGAAGGTCGCCGAGAAGAACACCGTCTGCCGCACCTTGGGCATCGTCTTGAGGATCTCCTCCATGTCCTCCTCGAACCCCATCTCGAGCATGCGGTCCGCCTCGTCGAGGACGAGGCAGCCGACCTGCCGGAGGTCGAGCTTTTCGCGGTTGATCATGTCGAGCACCCGCCCCGGCGTGCCGACGACGATGTGGACGCCGTTCTCGAGGGCCGCGCGCTGCGGCCCGGACGGCAGGCCGCCGGAGACGACGAGCACCTGGAGGCCCGGGTGGCGGCGCCCGAGCTGGCGCACCTCGCGCGCCACCTGCGTGCAGAGCTCGCGCGTCGGGCAGAGGATGAGGGCCTGGAGGCGCCGGCCCTGGAGGCGCATATTCTGGAGGATCGGCAGGGCGAAGGCCGCGGTCTTGCCGCTGCCCGTCTGGGCCTGGCCGATGAGGTCCCGGCCCTTGAGGAGGATGGGGATGCTCTGCGCCTGGATCGGCGTGAGCTTCTCGAAGCCGAGCTCGGCCACGACTTCGAGCAGCTGGGGCGACAGGCCGAGCTCCGCGAAAAGGGTGGCGGGGGGCGGTTTTTTTACGCTCACGGGTGGGGGCCTCGATCTGATATGGGAGGGCGGTGAAAACGATTCAATATGAAGTTCTGGGTGCGGACGAGGGGCGGATCGACGCGCTCGTCGCGCGGCTCGTCGGCTTTTCGCGGGCCCGGGTCCGGGGGCTCGTGGACCACGGGGGCGTCAGTCTGAATGGGGTGGATTGCTGCAACCCGGCGACCCCCGTGCACCGTGCCGACCGGGTCGGCGTCCGCTTCGACCCGGAGCGGCGCTACCGGGAAAAGCCCCCCGAGCGCGCAACCCACGGATTCAACGTCGTTTTTCTCGATGACCAGGTCGTCGTCGTGAACAAGGACGCGGGGCTGCTGACTGTACCTACTGCGCGCGAAGAAAGAAACACCTTGGTGGACCGCCTGTCGGCCCACCTGGCGAAAGGCCGGTCCGACAAACGCCGGGTTTCAGTCGTCCACCGTCTCGATCGGGAGACCTCGGGCCTCCTGGTCTTCGGGCGCACGCCCGCCGACGCCCGGGCCCTCATCGCCGAGTTCGCCGCCCGGAAGCCCGAGCGCCAGTATGCGGCCCTCGTCGCCGGCCGCATCGAGGCCGACGGGGACGAGATCCGGAGCCACCTGGCGACCGACAGGGCCCTGAACCAGAAGTCCGTGGACCAGAGGTCAGGGCGTCCGGGGGGCAACGGCGGCGGCTTGGGGCCGGGCGAGCTCGCCATCACCCACTTCGAGGTCGAGCAGCGCTTCGCCGACGCGACCCTGATCAAGGTCTGGCTCGAGACCGGCCGCCGCAACCAGATAAGGGTGCACATGGCCGAGCGCGGTCACCCGGTTCTCGGGGATCAGCGCTACCGGCCGGAGCGGGCGGCGCACCCGGCGTGGCCGTATGAGCGGCTGGCGCTCCACGCCCGGGTGCTTGGCTTCCGCCATCCGGCGGACGGGAAGCGGCTGCGGTTCGAGGCGCCGCTGCCAGGGGAGTTTGCGGAGTTTGTGCGGCGGTCGGGTAAGGTGAAGGACAAAGGCTGAAAGAGTTTTAAACTGCACTACAAGGCTGCACCTGACCGCTGATGTCACTTAAGTAGCCGCAGAATTTGCGGAATAAGTCCCTCCGAAGGAGGGATTTTTTATGCCTT
>JAYVWD010000933.1:0-3192 GCA_043786345.1 Pseudomonadota bacterium | reverse complement strand
CTCGACGACGGGCCGCTGCCGAAGGCCGAGCTCGAGCAGTACACCGCCGTCAAGATCGCGGAGCTCGGCAAGAAGGACGCCGTCGAGGTGACCCGCCCGGCGTGCTTCTCGTCGGAAGGTCCGGGCGCGACCGGCAACGTCACCGAGACGATCTCCGGCGGCGAGGCCCTGGACCGCCTCTACGCGCGGCTCTCCTCGGGTCCGATCCCCCACGGCTTCTTCGACGGCAACGTGATCCTCTCCCGCGACCGCGGCGTGAAGTCGATCAACGAGCTCGGCGTCTGGGTCCCGAAGGAAGGCAAGATCGAGGCGATCATGCAGCGCATGTGGGCCGGCAAGTACTTCGACCGGGACCGGATGTTCCTCAAGAACCGCATCAACCTGGACGGGATCGACTGGCACGCCGTGCCGAAGGCGATCACCGACGCGCGCATGAAGTTCCCCGCGAAGCTCTACTGCGGCCAGTCGCTCTTCGACAGCCGGCGCGAGTCGATCGTGATCGACTACATGTTCGGCATCGAGGACCGCCCGGAAGGCATCACTTACGACAAGGCGATCGACTGGCTCGCGGGCCCCAAAGGCCTCCAGATCCGCGACGAAGTGCGCATGGTCAAGCCGGGCCTCTACCTCGGCCGCGCCTACCTCAAGTCGTCGTTCGGCCTCTACTTCGTCCTCGCGTACCACGAAGGCACCGGCGTCAAGCCGACCTGGGACGACAAGGACAGCTGCTGGCTCGGCCACCAGCGCCAGAAGCAGCTCGGGATGCGCCCGTCCGACTACCTGAATAACGCGAACTGAGGAAGGCCACCCGTGAAGCACAAGATCGCACTCGGTTGTTCGCTCGCCGCCCTCCTGGCGCTCGCCGGACCCGCGCGCGCCGCGTCGCCGGACTCGGCGCCCCCCGTGGGCCGCTCGCTGTTCGACCTGCTCGTCGCGAAGAAGATGCAAGGCGGCAGCTACGTCCTGGACGTGCCGTTTCCCTATGAAAACCTGGTCAAGATGCTCGCCGCGAAGGCGCAGGGCACGGCCCCCGGGACGCCCGTGCTGCCGGCCATCGTCCTGATCCCGAACGGGCGCTCCCTGCAGAAGGACCACACCGACGCCGCCAACCCGCGCGCCGTCCTCGGCTTCACCGAGCACCCGCCCAAATCGAACGACGTGAGCCTGACGCTCCGCGACCGCCTCTTCGTCGGCTACGCGGCGAAGGGGAACCAGCTCGAGGTCATAAGCTTCAACGAAGAGGCCGGCCGCTTCGAGTACCAGATCGTCGCCGACTACCGCGAAGGCGGGCTCCGGCAGGTCTACCAGGCCGACCGCTCGCTCTGCGTGCAGTGCCACAAGGCGCAGGCGCCGATCTTCCCGAAGAACACCTGGGACGAGACGAACGCCAACGCCGGCGTCGTCGGCGCCATGATGGGCTCGACCGACAACTCCGCGACCTTCTTCGGCATCGTGCCGACCCGTGGCAACAAGGGCACGGCCTACTCGATCGACGTCTCGACGGACCGCGCCGGGCGCCTCCTGTCGCTCACCAAGGTCTGGAAGGACGGCTGTAAGAACGTCGGCCTCGTCACGGGCCTGCCGGCCGGCTTCAAGTCCGAGGATTGCCGCGCCCACGTCTTCATGTTCGGCGTCGCGGCGGCCATGGGCATCGAGCCGGGCGAGCTCAGCGCCAACGAGAACGGCTACGCCTTCGTCCCCTACGAGAAGATCGCCGAGATCTGGAAGAAGAACCTGACCGAGCAGGACCTACGCTTCTATCTGGGCGACGTCGCCAACAGAAACCCGTCCGGCTTCAGCGACTTCCAGATCCTGCAGATGCCGAACGAGGCGGACCGCATCGCTCTTTGGAAGAAGAACCTGGCGGCCGACAAGGTCATCGACGAGGAGCACGACCCGAAGTCGACGCCGCTGACGGCGTACCCCTACGTCGACGGGATCGACCCCTCGAAGCAGTCGCTCGACCTGACGATCTCGCAGGTCTCCGGCCTCATCAGCCCGAGCGAGCGCGTGATGCTGCCGAAGGACGCGGCGCAGTTCAAGGCGAAGTTCCAGGCGAACTTCAAGGCCCTGGCCGCCAACGCCGCCGCCTTCGGCGAGGCGCCGCTGCGCAAGGGCGCCGTCATGGCGCCGCTGATGCAGGCGCTCGGCGTCACGACGCTGGCGGGCCAGCCGGTCACGTCCTCGTTCTACGCGGATACGGCGAAGCTGCCGCCGGTCCAGGTGGACGAGGGCCTGTCGGGCACCCACACCGCCGCCGGCATCATGATCAACAAGTACTGCGGGACCTCCTGCCACGCCAAGGTCGGCTTCAACGGGAACCTCGACTTCCTCGTGCGCGAGCCCGGCACGAGCGACAAAGAGCTCTGGTTCAAGATCGTCAAGCGGGTGCAGGGCAAGCCGTGCTTCCGCCTCGACTGGAACCAGGCCCCCGACAAGCTGCCGGTCATGCAGCGCATGCCGCGCGGCCCGGAGATGCAGAACCTCGTGAAGGCCGAGATGGAGACTGGCACGAGCGACCGCAAGTTCCTGATGGACACTTACCGCGACAAGCTCCTCGGGTTCGCGGCCGACCCCGAGGCGCAGGCGGCGATCGGCTTGAGCAGCGACGCCCTCAAGGCCATCGCGGCGACGTGCAACTGGACGAAATACAACGGGCCCTGATCCCGCATTCGGAGGTAACCCCCCTTGAAATCGGCATGGAAATTGGTTTTCGGGCTCGCTTTGGTGGCGCCCGCGGCCGGCTGCAAGACGCCGGCGGAGGGCGCCAGGGTCAAGGACGCGCTGCCGGAGGAGCAAGCGGCCGAGCCCTGCGTCCCGGCCGCCGGCACCTGGGCCGGGCGCATGGGCATGCGGCTCGCCGACGACCCCCAGGGGGGCGCGCTGATCGACTGCATCGCCACCGGCGACGGCCTGGTGCACATCGGCCTGCACAAGGGCGACCGGATCACGGGCTTAAACCGCGGCACCGCCGTCCAGTCGGCGCAGTCCTTCGAGGACGCGGCGCGGACGCTCGCGTCGGCGACCAATGCCCGCATCCGCCGCTGGGAGTTCACCGTGACCCGTGACGGCCAGACGACCGAGGTCAAGCCTTCGGACGAGTACCCCGGCTGCGGCGTGTTCAGCTTCGACGACTGCGGGCCGCTCGGCCAGTGAGGCCCGGGTACCCCACGAAAAAAGCCCGCTTGCGCG
>JAYVWD010000932.1:0-6475 GCA_043786345.1 Pseudomonadota bacterium | reverse complement strand
CAGGAACCGCTACTCGGCGACCTCGGTCGACCAGCTCCCGCATCATATGGTGGGGACCTTCCTCTTCGGGCACCAGCTCCTGCTCCCGATCCCGGATATCGACCGCACCGACTTCATGATCATCATGGGCGGCAACCCGCTCGTCTCGCGCGGCAGCATGATGACGGCGCCCGACGTCACGACGCGCCTCAAGGCGATCCGCGAGCGCGGCGGCAAGGTCGTGCTCATCGACCCGCGCCGCACCGAGACGGCGGCGGTCGCCGACACCCACCACTTCATCCGGCCGGGGACGGACGCGGCGCTGCTGCTCGGCATGCTGCACGTGATCTTCGCGGAAAACCGCGTCGCGCTCGGGCGCCTCGCCGACTTCACCGACGGCGTCGACGCCGTGCGCGCCGCCGTCGCCGGGACGACGCCGGAGAAGGCCGCGGCCGTGACGGGCATCGCGGCGGACGCCATCCGCCAGCTCGCCCGCGACTTCGCCGGGGCGCGCTCCGCCGTCTGCTACGGCCGCCTCGGCGTCTCGGCGCAGGAGTTCGGGGCGCTCACGCAGTGGCTGCTCACCGTCCTCAACATCGTCACCGGCAATCTGGACCGCGCCGGCGGGGCGATGTTCACGACGCCGGCGCTCGACCTGTTGCCGCACGTCTCGCGCGGGCGCCACGGGCGCTGGAAGACCCGCGTGCGCGGGCTCGCCGAGTTCGCGGGCGAGGTCCCCTCGAGCGCGCTGGCCGAGGAGATGGACACGCCGGGCCACGGCCAGATCAAGGGGCTCGTGACGGTCGCGGGAAACCCCGTGCTGTCGACGCCGAACGGCGCCCGCCTCGAGAAGGCGCTCGCGGCGCTCGACTACATGGTGTCGATCGACCTTTACGTCAACGAGACGACGCGCTTCGCCAACCTGATCCTGCCGCCGACGGGCGCGCTCGAGCACGAGAACTACGACGTCGTCTTCCACTTGCTCGCGGTGCGGAACACGGCGAAGTTCTCCGAGGCCTGCTTCGCGCCCGCGCCGGGCACGAAGCACGACTGGCAGATCCTCGGCGCCCTCGCGCAGCGGCTGGCGCAGCGGAAAAACCCGCTCCTGGCGCTGGTGACGCCGGAGCGCGTCCTTGCCCTCGGGCTGCGCTTCGGGCCGCACGGCGCCGGGCTCAACCCGTTCAGCAAGGGCCTCACCCTGGCAAAGGTGCGGAAGGAGCGCCACGGCATCGACCTGGGCCCGCTCATGCCCCGCCTGCCGGAGCGCCTTTTTACCACGACGAAGCGGATCGCCCTGGCGCCGCAGCGCTACCTCGATGATCTGCGCCGGGCGCAGGCGGCGCTGTTCGCGGAGCCGCCGGTCGGCTCCCCGTTCGATCTGCGCCTGATCGGCCGCCGCCAGGTGCGCACCAACAACTCCTGGATGGGCCACGTCGACCGGCTGACGCGCGGCAAACCGGCGTGTACCGCGTTGATCAACACCCAGGACGCCGCCGCGCGCGGTATCGCGACGGGCGAGCGGATCCGCGTCAGCACGCGCGTCGGCGCGCTCGAGATCACCGCGACCGTCGTCGAAGGCATCATGCCGGGCGTCGTCAGCATCCCCCACGGATTCGGGCACGACCGCCCGGGAATGCGCCTCGACGTCGCGGCGGGCGCGCACGGCGTGAGCGTGAACGACATCACCGACGACGCCGTCGTCGACGTCCTGTCGGGCAACGCGGTATTCAACGGCGTGCCGGTGCGGGTCGAGCGCCTTGGGTCGCCGGCCAGGCCTCTGAATCCGTAACCATCAGATATAAAAGCAAAAAAAGTCGCTCAAAATGGAAACGACTGTTTCCCAATGAGGGTTTCTCTTCCGCGCCTTAATGGCTCATATTCGGCCCGTTGCCGCTCCTTCCGCGGCACCTTACGAAGGGCCGCTCCCATGCTCGAGCTCCGCACCATCACCGCCGTCCTCGCGGCGCTCGCCCTTTGGGCCTGCCAACCCGAGGCGGCCTGCCTCGCGCATCCCACCGCCTTCGTCGCCTCGAAGCGCGCCTGGCCCGACGGCCTGGTGCCCCTCTGCTGGGAAGACCCGGCCGCCAGCGACGCGGCCGACCGAAACCTCGTGCTCGCGACGCTCGACCGGCAGATCAGCCGCAACGCCGCCGTGCGCTTCGAAGACCGCGGCGCCTGCCCGACGACGGGCGGCGACTTTCCCGGCATCCGCCTCGGCGTCGCCGACGAGCGGCCGCGCTCCGAAGGCCTCGGCACCGAGCTCATCGGCCTCCCCTCGGGCGTCGTGCTCAACTTCACCTTCGCCGCCTGGGGCCGCGACTGCGCCCTCAACGAGTCCCTGCGCACGGCCTGCATCCGCTCCATCGCCCTGCACGAGGTCCTGCACGCCTTAGGCTTCGCCCACGAGCAAAACCGCGACGACGCCCCCGGCGACTGCGGCGCCGGCGCGCAAGGCGAAAGCGGCGACGAGTCCATCGGCGCCTTCGACCGGGACTCGGTCCTCAATTACTGCAATGCCCGCTGGAACAACGGCGGCGTCGTCAGCGCCGGCGACGTCGCCGGACTGCGCGCCGTTTACGGCACGCGGGCGGCGCCGCGTCAGGGCGCGGTCGCGCCGCAAGCCGCGGCGTGCCACGGCTGAAACCGCTTCAGGCGAGCCGCTCGAGGCAGGTCTTCACCGCATTGACCGCGGCCGAGCGCGCCCCGCCGCCGTCGAGCTGCTTGCGCGCCAACCGCACGACCTGGCGAAGCGTCTGGAGGTCGTCGCGCGCGAGCACGTCGGTCAAGGCGAAGACCGCCTCGTCGCCGCCGGCGAGGAGCGCCGTGACGCGCGGGTCTTCCACGCTCACCGTCGCGGTGATCGTGGGGCCGTGATCCATCGCCGCGAGGGTCAGCCGGAGGGCGCCGATGTCGATGCCTTCGAGCAGGTTGCCGAGGTGCAGGAGCTGGCGTTTGCGCGCGCTCCGCGACTCGATGCGGCGCGTTTCGTTGAGCGACCGGCGCACGTCGTCCGGCAGGTCGAGGCGCGCGAGACGGCTCGCCGGGAGCGCAACGAGCTCATGGGCGAAGACCTTGAGGCGGTCGAACGCGCGTTTTCGTTCAGATTTTGAGGGGGCCTCATCCAGGGGAAGGGGCTGGTCCAAAGGTTCGTGGCTCATCGCCGCCCCTATAGCGCATTTGCGGCCTTAGGACGGCAAATTTCACGCAAGCGATTGAATGTGCAGGAGATAAATGTTGTGCAGCGCCTCGAGCTCACAGCTCAGGCCGAGCGCCGGCAAACGCCCCCAAAACTCCTGCAAATAGGCCCGCCCCGGATCCGCCACGACCGCCCGCCCCCCCGGCGCCAGGTGGCGCCCGATCAGGGCCGCGAGCTGCCCGGCATGCCGCGGCGTGTAGAGGACGTCGCTCGCCAGGATCAGGTCGAAGCGCCCGAGCTCGAGGCCGCCTTCCTGCCAGTCGGCGTTCTCGTACCGCACGCGTCCGGCGAGCCCGTTCAGCGCGAGGTTGTGGGTGAGAAAGCCAGGCACGCCGGGGTTATAGTCGGTCGCCAGCACCTCGGCCCCGAGGCGCGCGGCGATGAGGCTCGGGAGCGCGAGGCCGCAGCCCAGCTCCAAGACCTGGCGCCCCGAAAGCCACGCCGCGCCGAGGCGCTCGACGACCGCCGCCATCGCCTGCGCCGACGGCCACACCTTCGCGAAGAAGGGGCACTCCGCCAGCAGGCGGTCGTCGCTCACGTCGGTCGGCAGGGCGTCGCAGAGCGTGTTCACGGCCGTATCGAAGCTCTCCAGCACCCGGAGGGCCAGGCGGTGCGAGCCGACCGCGAGATTGACCTGCATCGTCGGAAAGTCCATCCCGCTCATCTATCCTGCCGCCGGCGCCTCCGCCACGTTATTGACGAGCCCCAAGTCCGACGCCGTCGCCCTCCCCGTGAAATAAGGGAAAAGGGCCCGATTGACGCCCGCCATGGCCGGTTCCCCGCCCGACGCGGCTTCGGCCATATCATTGATATCATTGGTATCTAGTTAAATTTGTTTAGCCCCGGCGGCCTCTGCCCGATCACTGGGGTGGAGGTAACAACCATGCGTATTAATGTCACGATTCTACTGCCGGTGATCCTCGGGGCTTCCGTCGCCCTCACGGCCTGTAGCAAAAAGAAGGAGAACTCAGACGACCCGGCCACCACGGCCGGCTCCGTCGCCAACACCGGGGGCAACCCGTTACCGGGCTCCCTCGTGATCCGCGACGTCGATTCAGCGCTCGTGACCGGCCCGACCTCGGGACTGCGGATCGCGAGCAAGCTCAACCTGATCGGCGGCGCCGGCGGCGGCGCCAGCCTCGCGCTCTTCGACGGAACCCAGGGCCAATTCGCGACCGACGAGTCGCGTTTCTACGTCGACGACCGCACGTTCGAGCGCCTGCAGAGCGTTTCCACCATCCTCTGCTTCCTCGACAAGACCGGCTACGCCGACGAGCATGTCGTCAATAGCGGCCTCTACCTCGCCCAGGTCGACATGGCGGCCTGCGACGACAAAGGTGGTGGCGGCGGCGGCGGCGGCGGCCAAGGCGGACAGCCGCAGCAAAAAAAGGTGAACCTCGTCAACGTCACCGTCGACTCGACCCGCGACGAAGGCAAAGCCCTCAATGCCCGTCTGTGGTTCGACATGAAGGAAGACCACGGCGGCGGCGGCGGCGGAAGCATGATCCAGCGCATCGGCATCCGCATCAGCGTCGCCCAAGGCCCGAGCACCACCAATCCGCTCGGCATCTTCCGCATGACCTTCGTGCTCAGCATGGGCAAGGACGAGGCCTCGCTTCAGGACGGCGGCCACGGCCAGATCCAGTCGCATCGCGACGACACCGGCAACATCCTGCTCACCTTCGTCGAGAAGAACTCCTTCGCGGAAGGCGCCCACAGCTTTTCCTCGGACAACGGCGTCTCCGTCGCGATCAACGTCGATCCGGCGACCGGCAAGATCGTCGGCGGCAAGGCCTCGATCACCGCGAGCGAAGTGGAAACGGGCAAAGATGCCCGGTCCGAGAACTTTGCGATGGCGTGGAACGAGTCCGGCACCGACCGCCTCTTCCAGGTCCTCGACACCGACGCCAAGAACATCTGCCGCGACCAGAACGACTTTAACATGAGCGTCTGGCGCTACGGCGTCTATGACACCTCGACCGGCGACCGCGTCAAGCTCAAGGGCGGCTTCCCGATCTCCTATTCCAACGCGGACGGCTCCCGCGGCCACGGCTGGGCCAGCTACTACGGCCTCTGGACGGAAGGCTCGAACCTGGCCTCCGGCACGGAAGTCACCTCGGACAACTTCGGTGAAGCCGCCCAGACCTACCACGTCGTCAGCGGCCCCGGCCGCCTGATGAAGCACGTGAAGACCGACGTCGCCCTCGACGCCCTCGACGGCATCGAGATCGAGATGTGGAGCATGGAAGGGTCGAAGCGCGTCGCCTACAACAAGGCCGCCGGCAAGTTCCAGGTCACCGGGACGCGCATCAATGGCGGTAGCAACGGCGAGGAGGTCGTCTGGACCGACGTCACCCCGGCGACCGACTTCACCTTCGCTGTCTACGGCAACCACAGCGGCTGGTCGCAAGGCCTCGGCGGCCGCGTCGACTTCACCGTCAGCAACCTGGGGGTCGCCACCGCCGCCGCGATCTACGCCGACTCGGACGCCACGGCTTCGGCCGGCAACATCAGCCTCTACTGCCTCCAGGGTTGCCTCAAGTCGAACCTCACGACGGCGATGCTCGTCGCCAACGCGCAGAACCTGGTCGCCAACGCGCAGAACCCCTGGCAGCCCTTCGACTACGCGCACGCGGTTTCCTACACCTTCGACGCGGCGAAGTACCTCATGAAGGACGCCGGCGGGGCCGGCGTCGCGATGGCCGCGGGCGAAACCATCCCGGACGGCAGCTGGGCCGGCATGCAATCCCTCGTCGACGCCGCAACCCTCGCGGCGATGCAAGCGAGCGGCGCCCAGCCCTATGAAGCGGGCCAACAGACCGTCAGCTACTCCTGGAACATCGGCGACGACAACCACCCGTGGAACCGCTACATGGCGCTGGCCGACGCCGCGGGCGTCCCGGTCGCCTTCGACCCGCCCATGCTCATCGCGTATACGCACACCGAAGCCAACGACCTGACGGGCGCGGCGGCGGCGAAGACCTTCGGCAAGACGTTCCACCTCCAGTTCGACGGCTCGAACCTTTCGATCCCGGGCCACCCGGACTCCGACTCGGGCTTCTACGTGAACGACTTCACGATCCGCGCCGGCGCCACGTCGGATGACGGCAAATACGCCTTCAAGCCCCTCGAAGGCTCGAAGTACATGAAGGCCGTGGACATCGGCCGCTGCACGGCGGCGGGCCTCGACGTCACCTCGGCTCCGGCGCTGCCGGGCGCGGACGCCTACGACGAAACGAAGGCGAACCGCGACGCGGCTCCCGACGCGAGCAGCCTCAAGATCGCCATCATCAACGGCGA
>JAYVWD010000931.1:0-2997 GCA_043786345.1 Pseudomonadota bacterium | reverse complement strand
AGCTCCCTCAGCGTCAAAGCGATGATGGATCTCATCGCCTACTGCACCGGCGCGGACGATCTTTTGACGGTCGCGGAGACGATCGGGCAACCGATGTGGGAGCTGGTTCCGATCGTCGAAACCCTCCTCGCGCAGAATTTGCTGCGGGAAGTTGGCAAGGACGACGCCCAATATGTCTAACCGCGCGACCCTCCTCGCGGCTTTCCGCCGCGTCCTCACGGCCGATGACCGCGTCCTGGTCGTCCACAGCTCCTTGATTCACCTGAATCCGCCCGCCGGCTGTTCGAAGTGGGACTTCCTGTTCGTCGTCGAGACGCTGGCGAGCGAGGGCCTGACCCTCGCGTTTCCGGCCTTTACCTTCAGCTTCTGTGGCGGCAAAGCCTTCGATCCCTCGGCGTCACCGTCGGAGACCGGGGTGCTCGCGGATTGGGTGCGCACCTTGCCGGGCGCCTTGCGGACGACGCACCCCATCTATTCGTTTTCCGTCGTCGGCCCGCGGCGGGAGGAGGTCGCAAATTGCCGCAACAGCACGACGTTCGGCGACGACTCGACCTTCGCGTACTTTGACGCAGTCGACGCCAAGCTCGTCATGCTGGGGTGCGGTTGGGACTATTGCACTCAGTTTCATCGGTACGAGGAGGAGGCCAAGGTCCCCTACCGTTACGTCAAGACCTTCAGGGGCAAGATCGTGCGCGCCGGAAAGAGTGCGGACGTCGAAGCCGGCATGCTCGTGCGCGATCTGGACCTGAATCCCGTCAACGATTTTTCCGAGGCCATCGACAAACTGCGCGCGGCGGGCCAATTCGCGACGGCCGCGCTGTGGTCCGGGCGGATCGAGGCGGTCCGAGCCCAGGACTTCGCGAGGACGTGCCGGGCCTTATTGGCCGAAAGTCCCTGGAGCTTCGTCGTCGACCCGGTCGTCAAAATGTACCGCTGGAGCCGCCTCGAAAGGAAAAAAGCGAGCCCAGCCCTGCACATCGCGCTTCTCGGACATTCCAACCTGGAGTTCTTGCGAAAGGCCTTGATCGAGGCGTTGAGCGTCCTCGTCGACGATCGCGCCATCGTGGTCCACACGGTGCCCTTTGGACAGCTGTTCACCGAGATCCTGGACCCCGCGTCGGCGCTAAATTCGGCCAAGTTCGACTTCATTTTCATCGCGGACCGCCTCGAAGACCTCGTTGGCACGGCGGTCGTCGAAACGGTTCCTCCCGCCACCATCGAGTCGCGGTTCGAGCAATTCATGCAGGCAATCGAGCGCTTGCGGGCGACGCACGCGGCGCGGCTGATCGTGAACCGTTTCGCCCGCCTCACCCCGTCCATTTACGGCGCGGCAGCCGGAAGCGTCGCCGACAGCGCGGATCAGCTCGTCGACCGGATGGACCTCGAGCTTACCAGCCGGGTGTCCCAACTTCGCGAGGCGAGCCTCTTCGATACCGGGGCCGCCGCAAGGGAGTATCGGGGCGGGGACGTCGTCGACAGTCGGCTCTGGTTGCTCGGCCGCTTCCCCTTCTCTGAAGGCTTCTCCGCATTCCTCGCCCAAAAATATGCCGGAATGATCCTCGCCGCGCTTGGGCGGACGGCGCGCCTGATCGTCCTTGATCTCGACAACACCCTTTGGGGAGGTGTGCTGGGCGAGGATGGACTCAAAGGAGTGAGGCTCGGCGGCGACTTTCCCGGCAATGGGTTCCTCCTGTTTCAGCAGACGCTCAAGGCCATGACTCAGCGTGGGATCGCCTTGGCCGTCGCCAGCAAGAATGACGAGACGCACGCGCTCGAGGCGATCGACACTTTGCCGTTCATGGCATTGCGGCGCGACTCGTTTGCCGCTCACCGCATCAACTGGCAGCCGAAGTGGCAAAATCTGCGGCAGATCGCGGAGGAGCTGTCGCTGACGCTGGAGAACGTCCTCTTCATCGACGACAATCCGGTCGAGCGCGCCAACATGCGGCGGCATCTGCCGGGCGTAAAGGTGCTCGAGCTTCCGGAGGATCCTTGCCTCTATACCAAGGTTCTCCTCGAGAGCCCGTGGTTGGAGTGCCTGACCTTGACCCGCGAGGACAAGCTGCGGGTCGAGAGTTACTCCGCCCGTCAGAAACTTCAGTCAGAGAAGGAGAGCTTCAAGGATCTCGGGACCTTCTACGCTTCTCTCGGGCTGCGCCTCCATGTCATGCCGTTGGATGAGCGAAACCTTGCGCGCGCGGCGCAACTCGTCAACAAGACGAACCAGTTCAACGTTACGACGCGTCGCTACAACGAATCGCAGCTGGAAGCGATGCGCGATCAAGGCGACGACGTCGTCGTCATCGGCTTGGAGGACAAGTTCAGCGCCTTCGAGATCATCGGGATTTTGATCGCGAAGTACGACCGGCCCGCGGCGTCCTGGGCCCGGATCGATTCCTATTTGCTTTCCTGCCGGGTCCTCGGGCGCGGCATCGAGACGGGCGTCCTGTTTTGGCTCATGGGCCGCGCCCGTCGACCCGGTCTCAAGGGCCTCGTCGGCGAGATCATCGAGACCGAAAGAAACACTCCGGCGCGCGAGATCTTCGCCAGCGCCGGTTTCGCGCCGGGACCTGGCCCCGGTGAGTGGCGTTTCCCATTCACCGCGGCGCTGCCGCCCGTCCCCAGCTGGTTGACCATCATCGATACCTTTCCCGGGAACCACACATGAGCAGCATACACCGGCGTTTCGAGGATTTTGCGGTCGGAGACTACGTCTGTTTCGAGCGGCGCTTCTCCCGGGACGATTTCGGCACCTTCTCGCGGTTGAGCGGCGACACCAATCCGCTCCATCATGACGAGGGGTACGGGAAAGGGTCTGAGTTCGACGGCACCATCGTTCCGATGCACCTGACGGCGCTCCCGCTTTCCAAGATCGCCGGCACCATTTTCCCAGGGGACCCGTCGCTTTATCTCAATCACGAGTTGCGCGCCCTCAAGCCAGTCGCATATGACGAGCCCCTCACCTATTCGGCGCGGATCCAGGCGATCCACCCGGCG
>JAYVWD010000930.1:0-4626 GCA_043786345.1 Pseudomonadota bacterium | reverse complement strand
GCCGCCTGGGCCGCCTGGGCCGCCTGGGCCGCCTGGGCCGCCTGGGCCGCCTGGGCCGCCTGGGCCGCCTGGGCCGCCTGGGCCGCCTGGGCCGTTGTTGCCGTTGTTGCCGTTGTTGCCGTTGTTGCCGTTCTTACTGTATTCGTCCGATTGACCGAGCATGACGGGCTGAAGGCCGTCCGCGTTGTAGAGCGTCTTCGTGAGCTCATCGGACATCTTGCCGGCGACGAGGTCGGCTTTGAACTGCTCGTCGAACTGGCCGGCCGTCGCGGTTTCGGGAACCTCGACCTTGCCGTCCACGATGTCGAGCGGGGGCAGGGTGACGTCACCGGTAAGGGACGCGCTTCCCGACGACTTGTTGCCGCTCTTGAAGATGAACGTGGCGATCGGGTTGCCGGTGCTATCAAAGACCGTCATCGAAAAGGGCTTCTTGCGCAGCGGCAGGATCTTGAACGACCCGTCGGAGCCCATCGTCCCCTTCGTTTCGGGGTCGGCGGCATAGGTGGCTTTGATCGTCATCTCGTCGTCCGCCAACCGGAGGCCGACGGCGAGGCTGAGCTGCCCGGCAAGGGTGATCGTCGAGCCCGTGCCTGGCGCGTCCGTTGGCGGGACGGCCGAAACCGGTGGGGATGCCGTGCCCTTAGATCCACTGTCTTTCTTGGCGCAGGCCGGAGTCAGCGCCATGATTGCGGCGACCGCTGCTGCCGAGCCCCACCGAGCCTTGATCCTGATTTTCACGCTTCGTCCTCCGTCCCATAAATTTGGTCCTATAGCTATCGGCGGCGATCTCGGCGAATTGAGCGCGGAACATTGAAGGCGAATAAATCCGGGGGATTAACGGAGGTCTATGGCGGGGATTCAGGGGAGGGCGGGGCGTCTGCCGGAAGGGGATTTCCGGCAGATTCGCGGGGGATGCCTTAGCAGGGTCTGGTCACTTCCGGGCGGTCTTCTTCTCTTTGTCGCCGGGAGCCGGCTTGAGGGGCGCGCCGATCGGCTCGCCGTCGGGGAGCGAGATCCACTGCTCCGACTTCATCTCGACGACCTTGATCGCGGCGCCGCCGTTTCTGATCAGGAAGACGTCGGGGTCGACGATCTCGCGCTTCCGGCACTTCTCGACGCGGTAAAGGCGCGAATAATACGACGAGATGCGGCCCTCGAGGCCCTCGCAGGCTTCGTCGACGGGAATGATCTCGACGCCGGCGGAGCCCGAGAGCAGCTTCGAGAACAGGTCGTCGACGACGGACGGGATATTCTCGCCGGACGCCGTCCGGTCGAACTCGACGAGGCTCAGGGAGAGGATCTCGCCCTTTTTGTCGTCGCGGCGGTCGCGGTGCTTCACGTAGGTCGCCCAGTCGGGGAACAGGCGCTTCTTGCAGTGCTCGACGAAATACACGTCGACGGCGCTGAAGGTGACGTAGTGCGCCTCGAGCTGTTTGCAGCTGCGGGCGGTGTCCTCGGCCTCGTTCAGGTCGAGGGGCTGGCCTTCCGAGAGCGCGGCGATCGCGTCGGAGTCGACGTCGACCACTTTCTGGCCGTTGCGCTGGAAGCCGTAAACCGTTTTGCTGTCGGTGATCGGGCGGCGCTTGCAGTTGTCGACCTTCCAGACGTCGCCGTAGTAGGCGATGAGCTGGTTGTTGTACTTCGCGCAGATCCGCTTCCTGTCCGACTCGGTATAGACCTTGCGGCGGTCCGGCTCGTCGGGGGCGACCAACAACTCCTTCTCGTCTTCACCGGCTTTGGCGTTTTTGTCTTTGGCGGTTTTGGCCGCCGGCTTCTTGTCCTCGGCATGCGCGAGGCCGGCGAGCCCGAGGCACGCAATGGCAGCAAAACCGAGGTGACGAATGTTTTTCACGGGGGTGACCTCCCGGCGAGTTCTTCGGCTGCAGTAGGTAAATCTATAACGGAAATTTGAGGGGAGCCGAAGAGGACGCGCGCGCGAGGGCATGGTAACTCAGGAAGACCAAAAGGAAAACGCCCGCGGTTCGCGGGCGTTCCAAAGATTCGGAGGTGAGGATCTTCCGGGCCTTACGGCAGGCGGCGGAAGGACGCGGTCTTCACTTTGGCGTGGCCATGGCGCGCCGGCTCGATCTTCGCCTGGCGTTTCTGGATCCGGGCCTTCTTCGCGCCGACGGCGCCCTTCGAGCTCGAGTACACGAGGACGCGCGGCGCCTGGGGCAGCACGGTTTTGACCTTCGGCTGGCTGACGGGCTCGAGGCGGACGATCTCGGTCCTGGCGGCGGGAGCGGGCGGCGCGGCCTTGATCACGTGGTGCGTCTCGCGGCCGGCCGTATGGTCGAGCCACTTCCGATAGTCGAGGTATTGGGCGACGTGGACGGAAGGCAGCGAGACCTTCGAGAGCACCCAGTAGCCGCCGCCGAGCGCCATCAGGACGGTCATCGCGACGACGTAGGGGAGGCGCGATTTGCGCACCTTCGGGCCCTGGTGGGCCTTCTTGACGCGCTTGTTGAGGCGCTTGAGCTCGCGGGCGACCTGGCGCTGCGCGGCAGGCTCGCCGGCGGGGTGGATGCGGTAGGCCATGCGGCTTAAGGAGGCCCTCGCGCGCAGAGCGAGGGTCGGCTTCACGTCCCGCTTCCTGTCGGACTTCTTGTCGTGGGAGGCCGCGCCGAGGATCAGCGTCGGCGCGTCGGCTTTGACCGTCGTCGCGAGCCGGGCGAGGGTGTCCCTGCCGCCGACACCGAGGTCTTTCAGCGACTGGATCACGTGGTTGACATGTTTTTCATGGGATTTGTGCTTCTTGGCCATCGTCAGCATCCACAGTCAGAGGTTCACATCAGCAGCAGCAGCAGCAGGCACCGGATCCCTCTGAGCAAGACCCGCGCCCAAGGGGCCCAGAGCCAATAAACTCTGCGGATTTGAGGGCTTGACGTTGAAAACGGTTGTTAAGCGGGGCCCAGGGGGTGTAAAGGCCTTGGTCATGCGTGCCAATGCTTTCCGCAATCTGGGTTCCTACCTCGCCGCCTTGGCGCTACGCGGCGACCTCGCGACCGTCGACGTCGAGGTCGATCCGCACCTGGAGCTGGCCGAGATCCACCGGCGCGTGATCGCGGCGGGCGGGCCGGCCCTCCTCTTCACGCGGGTGAAGGGCAAGCGGTTCCCCGTCACGACCAATCTGTTCGGCACGAAGGCGCGCGTGGACCTGGCCTTCGGCGACCGGCCGAAGGACCTGGTGCGGCGCCTCGCCGCGCTGCCCGACGAGCTGATGCCGCCGTCCCTCGGCAAGCTCTGGGGGGCCCGGGGCCTGGCGCGGGAGGCGCTCCGCATCGGCTTCCGGAAGGGCCGGGCGCCGGTGCTCGCGCAGCAGATCGCGGGCGCGGACCTGACGCAGCTGCCCGCGATCACCAGCTGGGCGGACGACGGCGGGCCGTTTCTGACCTTGCCGCTCGTGCACACGGAATCCCCGCCCGCCGGCGGGCTGCACCGGAAGCCCGACAACCTCGGCATGTACCGCGTGCAGATCCACGACGCGCGCGAGACCGGGATGCATTTCCAGATCGGCAAGGGCGGCGGCTTCCACCTCCACGAGGCGGAGCTCCAGGACAGGCCGCTGCCGGTGAACATCTACCTCGGGGGGCCGCCGGCGCTGACGCTCGCGGCGATCGCGCCCCTCCCGGAAAACGTGCCGGAGATGCTGCTCGCGTCGCTGCTCCTCGGCGAGCGGATGCAGCGCACCGAGACCGGCGGCGGCAACCCGGCGCTCGTTTCCGAGGCGGAGTTCTGCCTCGTCGGCGAGGTGCCCGCCCACGTGCGCCGGCCGGAGGGCCCGTTCGGCGACCATTACGGCTACTATTCGCTGAAACACGATTACCCGGTGTTCCGGCCGCGGGCGATCCACCACCGCCCGAACGCGATCTTTCCGGCGACCGTCGTCGGCAAGCCGCGCCAGGAGGACTTCTACCTCGGCGACTACCTGCAGGAGCTGCTCGCGCCGCTCTTTCCGCTGGTGATGCCGGCGGTGCGCGACCTGTGGAGCTATGGCGAGACCGGCTACCACGCGCTCGCGGGCGCCGTCTTCCGCGAGCGCTATGGCCGGGAGGCCCTGAGCGCCTGCTTCCGCGTGCTCGGCGAGGGGCAGCTATCCCTGACCAAGTTCCTGCTCGGGGTAGACCAGCCGCTCGACCTCAAGGACTTCCGCAAAGTCCTGGTCCACGTCCTCGAGCGGGTCGAGTGGGAAAAGGATCTCGTCATCTTCGGCGGCACCTCGATGGACACGCTCGACTACGCGGGGCCCGAGGTCAACAAGGGCAGCAAAGGCGTCATCCTCGGCCTCGGGGACAAGCGGCGCGACCTGCCCCGCGACTTCCACGGCGAGCTGCCGTCGGCCCTGGTCCGGAAGGCGCGCGTCTTCGCGCCCGGCTGCCTCGTGGTCCAAGTCCCGGACTTCAAGGCGGCGCCGCGGCTCGTGGAAGAGGTCATCCGCCTACCCGCGCTCGCGCAAGGCGGTTGGCAGCTGGTGGTCGCCGTGGACGACGCCGACCGCACGGTGCGCAACCCCGCGACGTTCCTCTGGACGACGTTCACGCGCTTCGAGCCCGCGGGCGACATCCACGCGGCCAAGACGGAGCTCCACCGGAACGGCGTGCGGCATACGGGGCCGGTCCTGATCGA
>JAYVWD010000929.1:0-4905 GCA_043786345.1 Pseudomonadota bacterium | reverse complement strand
GGATGCCGCTGCCGAAGAGGCCGAAGCACAGGACCCGGAGCGGGCTCGTGAGGCCGCCTTGCTGCAGCTCGAAGTTGATGTCGCCGTACTTGCTGCTGGTGCCCGCGCCCATGACGAGCGACAAGAACTTATGGGACACCCCGCCCTTGAGGCCGTGCGCGACCTGCATGTTGACGCCGTTGGGAAACGTGCCGACGTATTTCTTGTAGGGGTCGGGCAGGTTGGTGGCGCCCGCGACGAGGCCGTCCTCGGTGCCGTTCGTCAGGATGTCGGAGAACCACTGCGTCATGCGCAGGCTGTCTTTCCACCGGGTATTAGTCGTGATCTTCTCCAGACCGGCCTGCAGCAGGTAGGGCGCCGTGGCGGTCATCTTGCCGCCGGCCTTGAGCAGGCCGTTGGCGAGCTTACCGGTGACGGCGTCGGGCTTACCGAAGATCGTGAAGAATTTCGGACAGATGCCGCAGGTGACGTTGATGTTGACGAAGTAGGTGTCGTTGACCGCCGCGGCGGCGTACGCCTGGTCGACCAGGTGCAAGGCGCTCAAGCCGCCGCTCAAGGCGTCGGCCAGGTAGGCGAAGCCGTCAAGGCTGCGCGCCAGCGGGTTCCGGAGGAACTGCGAGTAGAGCTCGGCGTACCCCGGGATGTGCCCCGTCTGCGTGAGCAGCCACGGCAGGTGCGCGATGGCCGCGGCGCCGGTGCCCACGGTCATGGACGTCTTGAGAAAGTCGCGACGGCCCAAGGTACCTTTGATGATGCTCATGATTACTCCCTCGCCTTGGCGAAACCGACCGAGCCGATCAAATTGGCGATTCCCATGCGGCGGGCGCGGTTGGCGTCGCCCTCCGCCGTGGTCGTCGCCTTGCAGGTCTGCACCAGATAGTCCTTCGCTTTGTCGAAGTCGCTGTCCGTCAGGTACGGAACGCAGCGCTTGATCAGGCCCTCCGCGACCGCCGGGTCGTCGCATTTGCACTTGGTCGCCGTGTCGCAGTTGTGGGCGATGACGTTGGCGACCGTGCCGAGGGCCTGGAGGTAGTTGACCGAAAGCGCATTGCTCGAGACCGTGTCGCCGGCGACGGATTCGGGGTCGTAGAGGTCGCTCTTGAGGCACCCGATGATGTTCTCTTCGCAGCTCCCTTTATAGAACTGGACCTTGCCCTGAATGGCGTCGGCCGGGAGGTTGCCGACCTTCATGTTGAGCTTGATGCTGAAGATGTCGGTGTTGCCCGGCTCCATGTCCAGGCACTCGGTGATCGAGGAGCGCAGCAGGTTGATGTTCTTGACCTGCATCGCGGCGCCCTCGACGGCCTCGAGGTTGATGACGACCTCGGGCTCGTCGGTCCCGGCCGTCTGGATCACCTCGTCCGAGGCGGTGCCGGTGCCGGTCGCCGCGGCGACGTCGGTTCCGGTCCCCGTCGCCGTGCCGCTGCCCGGCGCGTCGCCGCTCGCCTTATCCGAGGCCGAACCCGACGCGCTCGTCGTGCCGGAATCGGGGCCCTGCGAGATGGTCGTCTTGATTCCCGGCGGGGTCGGGGCGCCGGAGAGGGACGTCGACTTGGAGCCGCAGGCGGCGAGCGCCGCGCCGAGCCCCAAAGTCAGGATGATCCGGCTAAGTCTCATTATCATCTTAACGCCCTCGACCGTTGGTCATTCGGATCAATTCGCCGTATCGGCGCGCACGCACGCGTAGGATTCGGTTTTCAGGTAGGCCGCGAAGAGCGGATAAAGCTTGCCGTCACCGTCGGTATAAGCCTTCGAGAGCGCCGACAGGATCTCCTGGTTCGTGACCGCCTGGTTGCCGAAGGCCCGCGGGATGTGGCGGCCGAGGCCCTGCGCCAGGATCTTGCCGTCGCCGATGATCTCGGCCACGAGGTCGCTCAGGTAGCGGATCTCTTTTTCCACCGGCTCACCGTCGACCGTGGTGACGAAGCACCCTTTGTTCTCGGTCTCGTTGACGTCGAGCAGGTTCGCGAGCCGGCTGATGTGGTCGCTGATCGTCACCAGGTTTCGCGGCTGGCCCGTCACGTCCTTGTCGATGAAGACCCGGCCGGCGTCGGCGGCCTCTTTCACCTGGTCGTAATACTCGGGCTTCGTCGCCGGCGGGGTGGCCGTGATCGTGACCGCGTTGATGTCGTCTTTGCCGATGATCTCGCCCTGGAGGCCGAACTTGCGGAAGACGATCGAGCCGTTGGCGAGGTTCCGGCCGATATGGCAGGACTGGCAGTAGGCGCCGACGTTCGGGATCGCGAGCGTGCCGTTCTTGAGCAGGCCCGAGGCCTGGTCGAGGGGGTTCGCGAGGCGGCCGCGGTTGTCGCCGGATTTCATGCACTTGAGCGCCGGGTTGTTCTCGGCGTCGCCGCCGGTGGGGCCCGTCGTCTTGGGTTTCAAGGCCTCGCCCGAGAGCACCGTATAGAGGTGGGCGATGCGCGTGTAGTTGTTGTTGTTCCGCAGGAACGAGCTCGGCCACAGCGCCAGGTAGCCGACGGAGCCGAAAAAGGTGCTGCGCGCCGGGCCCTGGCCCGTCAGGCTGCACTCGGTCCAGCCGGTGCTGGTCGCCGCCGTGTCGCAGTCCGCACCGTAAAGCCGGGCCGTCTTCTTGGTGACGAGCACCTTGTTGGCGAGCAGCATGTCCTTGAAGGACATCGTCTCGACGTACTTGAGGAGGAGCTGCATGAACTCCTTCTTGAGGTCGACGATCATTTCGCTGGTGAGGTCGCCGGACGGGACGAGCGAGGTCGAGCCGGTGACCTTGTCCGCGAACTTGCGCAGGCCCTTGCTCCGGAAGTCGCCGTTGAGGAGCGAGCCGGGAAGGAAGACGTCGTCGAGCAGCTTGGTGCGGAAGTCGCCCGTCGCCGCGTCCTTCGCTTCCGCGGCGGCGTAGAACCGCGCCTGCTCGGTCGCGCTCGGCGTCCGGTCGAAGAGGTCGTTGAAGATGCGCCGCATGAACTGCGACTTGGTGGGCGGCGTCGCGCACTTGTAGTGCGTCGAAACCCGCGGACCCGAGAGGTTGAGCGGGCCGCCGAGGCGCTCTTCGCCGTCCGCCGACGCGACCTCGAAGTTGGCCTTCATCCACACCAGGATGCCGGCGAGCTGCTTCTTGTATTCGAGGTCGACCGACCGCGAGGGCGGCATCGGCTTCGGCGAGGCTTCGGTGTCCTTGAACCCGAGGAACTTGTTGCCGACCGTCGCGAAGACGGCGGGCGCGAACGGGTCGGAGCCGAACTTCGCTTTGGTGAAGTCGAGCTCGGCGCCCATCGGCCAGGCGCTGTCGTTGCCGGCGCCCGGCTTGTGACAGACGGCGCAGTTCGTCTTGAGGAAGGTCAGGGCCTCCTCGTCGGTCAGCTCGGCCGGCTTGAAGTCCTTCTCGGGGTCCTCGTCCGTAATGACCACCTGGAGGTCGGAGCCGGTGCCCGTGCCCGTCGCCGTTCCGGTGCCCGATGCGACGGTCGAGCCGGTCGCGGTGCCCGTGCCCGTCGCGACGTCGGACGACGTGCCGGAGTCCGACGTGGAGGCGCTCACCTCGCCGCTGCCGCTCGCGGGCGGGACGGCGGCCGGGTTCACGGCCGTCGACCGCGTCGACCGCGCCGCCGGCTCATTGGAGCAGCCCGTCAGTCCGCCGAGAAGGCCACTGAGCAGTCCAAAAGACAGGAAGGTCGATCGTTTGAACATCGAGGCTACCCGAGCTGAGGCAAAGAGAAAGAAGTGCGCTAGAAGGGTGATCGGCGGTCAAGGGGCGGGGCGTTAGGCCGATGCCGGGGCGGGCTAAAAAGCAAGCGACTCCATGGCCTTAAGGGCGCACAGAGCCCGGTATTTTCCGGACGGGCCGGGAGGCCCCCCCGGTTCGAGGTCAGTGGCCAGGGCGGATCGGGATCATCATGCCTTTACCTTCGACCTTGGGCGCCTCATACTGCTCGATGCCGGTGACGCCGCCCCAGACGAGCATCCTCTTGCCGGACCAGACGGCCACGTGGCCGGCGCGGCCGCGCGGCGCGATGCTGGCCATCGGCGTCCACTTGTCGGTCTCGGGGTCGTAGCTGGCGCCGTTTTCCAGGTATTCCTGCCGGTATTGGCCGCCCCAGACGAGCATCCGGGTGCCGGTCCAGACGGCGGTGTGCACCCGGCGCGGGTCGGGCGCGTTGTCCATGCTCATCGGCAGCCATTTGTTGGTGGCCGGATCGTAGCGCTTGCCGTCGCCGAAGTACGTCTGGCAATGGTAGGGATCGTATTTGATCGAAACCGCGGCCACGCGGCGGTCGGCGAGGGTCACGAGCTCGCCTTTGTCCGTGACGCCGTTGGCGTTGGCATCGCACCAGAAGCGCAGGTCGGCCGCGTCGGCATCGCCGTCGCACAGGTAGTCGGTGACTTCGGCCGGCGCCAGGAGCTCCGAGGCAACGGCGCGCGCGCAGCTCGACGGGGCGCTGACCAGGTCTTTGTAGGTCTTCAGGGCCTCGAAGCCGTTGGCCGTCGTCTTGCCGTTCTTGCCCGGCGTGTAGTTGCCGAAGAGCTCGGCGCCGGTGTCGATCTTGCCGTTGTGATTGCGGTCCATCGCCAGGAAGCAGTCCACATCCTCAAGCGCGGGGCGCTCGACGAGACGCTCGTCTCGGTCGCGGGTCCCGGCGACATCATCGGCGAGATGGCGCTGCTGACCGGCGCCCGGCGCATCGCCTCGGCGCGGGCGATCACGCCGTGCATCCTGCTGCAGTTCGACCGCGACGACTTCCACGAGATCCTCAACACCTCGCCCGAGGCGAACCATGCCGTCTGGGACGCGTGCGACGAGCATACGATCGACCTGGCGATGGCGGACCACGAGCAGACGCGCGCGGTCGGCCTGGGCGCGCGCCGCGACTGGATCGCGCGGCGCGTCAGCGCCCTCGTTACGGAGGGGACGGCGCTTCTGCCCGCGCC
>JAYVWD010000928.1:0-2728 GCA_043786345.1 Pseudomonadota bacterium | reverse complement strand
GCGTCGTCGGCCGGCGGCGGCGCGTCGCGCGCCAGGACGCGGTCTCCGGCCCGGTTCGCGTCGTCGGGCGGCGGCGGCGCGGCGACGGCCAGGACGCGGTCTCCGGCCCGGTTCGCGTCGACGGGGGGCGGCGGCGCGTCGACGGCCAGAACGCGGTGCCCGGCCCGGTTCGCGTCGTCGGCCGGCGGCGGCGCGTCGCGCCGGGGACGGCTCACGACAGGGCCAAGGTGGCCGCGGCGAGCTCGGCGAGAAGGGGGGCGAGGGGCTGTTCGTCGTCGCGTTCGAGAATGAACGGGCGCGGGCCGAAGCGGGTCCATGCGGCGGCGAGGAGGGCGATGACCTCGGCGCGCACCGGCTGGTCGTGCGTGTCGAGCAGAAAGCCATCCGCGATCGAGTGCCCGGCGATGTGGTACTGCGTGACGTGCGCGGGCGCGAGCGCTTGCAGGGCCGCGCCGGCGTCGCCGCCGTGGTTCGCGGCCGAGACGAAGGCGTTGTTGACGTCGAGCAGCACGCCGGCGCCGGTGCGGCGGCAGACCTCGGCGAGGAACTCCATCTCGGACAGCGCATTGCCGGCGAATTGCACGTAAGACGAGACGTTCTCGAGCGAGAGCCGCTGGCCCAGCGCCTCCTGGACGGCGGCCACGCGCACACACACGTGCGCGAGCATCGCCTCGGTATAGGGGATCGGCAGGAGGTCGAAGGAGGCGGCCCCCGGCGCCCGGGTGAAGCAGAGGTGGTCCGACAGGACCTGCGGCCGCGTGAGCGCGGCGAGGGCTGCGAGGCCGCGCAGATAGTCACGGTCGAGGGGCTCGCGGCCGGCGATGTTGAGGCCGACCCCGTGCAGCAGGAGGCGCCCGCCCTCGGCCAGCCGCCCGAGGTGGTGGAGCGCCGGTCCGCCGCGGTGGAAGACGTAGTTGTCGGAAACCGCCTCGAGCCAGGGCCGGCTCCCGGGCTCACGGGCGTGCCAATCCGGGTAGTGGTGCGGGCGCAGGCCGAGGCCGGCGAAGGCCGCGGGCGGCGCCGGGACGCCGCTCACTTCTTGACGATCTTCTTGTCGCCTTCCTTGACGATCAGGAAGCCGCCCTCTTTTTTGATGCACGTGCCTCCCGGGACCTCGATCCAGCCGAGGCCGCCCTTGGCGGCGGCGCAGCTGCCGTCACCGGCGCAGTCGTGGAGCTTCGACTTCGCGAACTTCTCGCCGAAGGCCTCCTTCGTCGCCTCGACATCGGATTTGCCGATGCTGCACTTGGCGAAGTCCTTGCATTTGTTCATGCCGAAGCATTTTTCCTTGGCGGCGCTGCCCGACCCGGAGCTGGTGCCCGAGCCGTGCGCGCGCGCGGCGCCGGCGTTGCCGACGGCGAGCCCCGCGAGGGCGGCGGCGTAGATCGTCGCCTTGATCATCAGTGCGCTCCCATGTCCGACTTGCGAATGCCTTCGATGTTGAGCGTGATCGTCACGGCGTCGCCGACGACCGGGCCCGCTTCGACGACGTCGTTCCACATCAGGCCGAAGTCCTTGCGGCTGATCTCGGCCGTCGCCTTGAACGCCGAGCGCTTCTTGTCGTTCGCGTTGACGGTGCCCTTGTAGGCGACGTCGAAGACGATCGGCTTCGTCTTGTCCTTGATCGTGAGGTCGCCGCGGAGCTTGAGCTTTTTCTCGCCGTCGACGTCGGCCGAGGTGCTGACGAACTTGAGCTTGGGGAACTTCGTCGCGTCGAAGAAGTCGGCGCTCTTGAGGTGATTGTCGCGCTTGTCGATCCCGGTGTCGATCGACGCGGTGTCGACCATGACGCTCGCCTTGTAGTTCTTGGCGTTGTCCTTGGTGAGCTTGTCGGACATGGAGAAGCTGCCTTCGAAAGTCTTGAAGCGGCCCTCGACCGACGACACGACGAGGTGCGGGACCTCGAAGCCGATCTTGCAGTGGGCGGCGTCGAGGATGTAGTCCTCGACCTTGGTGTCGTCGACCTTCGCGGGGGCCGCGGCCTTCGCGTCGGCCGCGAACGCGTGGCCCGAGGTCAGGGTGAGCGCCGCCACGGAAATAAATCCACCGATACGTTTCATCAACATGCGCCGGGTCCTCCAAACGTCTGGAAAAGCTTAAGAAAAAGAGATTAGCACTCGCCTGCCACATTTGGTAGAACGCTTGGATGACTGCCTTGTTCTTTCGGAGTTATGATCATGAAATCAATCATTTGCGCCGTATTATTGGCGACCACCGTCGTCAAGCAAAAGGGCAAAGCCTTCTCGCCGTCGGCGCTGACGATCAAGGCCGGCGACACCATCGAGTTCGAGAACGACGACACGATCACCCACAACGTCTTCGCGAAGTCCGAGGCCGCCGTCTTCGACCTGAAGCAGCAGGCGCCGGGCGCGAAGAGCGCCGCGACGTTCGCGCGGCCGGGCGTGGTCGAGGTGCGCTGCGCGATCCACCCCGGCATGAAGCTCGTGGTGACCATACAATGACCGCGCCGTTTTCGTTCGTCGATCCCGCGACGCGGACGCCCCTCGTCCTCGGCGAGGATGAGCTCCGGCGCGAAGGCGGGATCGCCGTCCGCACGACGACGTACCGCGACCCGGCGCACGCCGTCATCGGGCGTGAGACGTGCCGCTACGACGCGACGACGTTGGCGCTCGAGGCCTTCACCTTTGAGGACCTCCAGCTCGGGGAGCGCTCCGAGGTCACCATCCGGGACGGCCGGGCCGCCGTGAGCTACCGCGACGGCGCCGGC
>JAYVWD010000927.1:0-13347 GCA_043786345.1 Pseudomonadota bacterium | reverse complement strand
ACGGGTACTGGAACGGCGACCGGCACCGCGACGGGCACGGGCACCGGAACGGGCACCGCGACCGGAACGGGCACCGGAACGGGCACCGCGACCGGAACGGGCACCGGAACGGGCACCGGAACGGGCACCGGAACGGGCACCGGAACGGGCACCGCGACCGGCACCGCTTCCAGCCCGAAGCCCTGAGCGCCGCGGCTTTCTCGCGGATTTGAGAGTGCCGCCGTAACGGCCGGACGCCCCGCACCCCTTTGACCGGGCCCCCCCTCTGGCGGGCCCCCTTTGCCGTCCTGCGTGCCGCCGCCAAAAAGACCCCAGTCTTTTTGGCGGCGGCATCGTCGCGCTAACCCACTGAAACCGGCTCTTAATTCTTAGTAAGTTATAGAATCGTTAAAAAAAAATTGACCAGCCGACCAAAGCTGAGCTAAAAATCATCCCTGGACAGCTAAATCCCCCCGCTTAGTTCCCACAACTTCTTCGTATTTCTTCGTCTAACTGAGGAGTTCAGGATGAGATTGCGTCTATTCGTCGGTTTTGCAGCCGCGATGGCCGTCTCGGCGGGATGTTCGCGTAAGGGCGACACGTCGGGCCAAGCGCCAGCGCCGCAGGTGCAAAATCCAGGCTCGGTCGAGCCGCAGCCGGTCACCCCCGACACGGCCGCCCCCGAGGGCCAGGTCATCGTCTCGTCCGGCGCGCTGCCGCTGCCGAAAGACGACTCGACCAAGATCGTGCTCCCGTCCGGCGACTACGTCGTCGTCGAGACGATCCGCGGCGAGCAGTACATCGCGGTTCAAGCCGCGATGGAGGACGCCAGCTTCAAGAAGAACCTCGCGAACGCCCGCGCCCAGGCGACGAACGCGAAGGAGCTGGAAGCGGCCCTCGCCCTCCCGCTCGCCTCGACGATCGATTCCCTCGGCAAGCAGGTCGGCGGCCTCGAGTCGGTCCGCACCCACGCGAAATACGGCTACTTCAGCGCGCTGATGAAGCTCGCGTCGTACTCGTCCCTCCAGACCGTCAAGCTCCCGAGCAACATCGTCCTCACGGCCGTCGTCGTCAGCCCGATGGACGAGCGCCAAGTCCGTAAGATGGACCGCGCCCTGGTCGACCAGGCGCTGGCCGACGCCCGCGGCAACATGGACGGCTTCTCCGGCCTGGTCCGCATGGGCATCCCCGAGTTCCTCGAGAAGGTGAAGGCCGACTTAGGCGGCGCGACGCCGGACGGCAGCGACGTCACCGTCGGCATCTCCGACACGGGCGTCACGCTCAACCACCCGGCCCTGACCGACGCCAACGGCAACAAGCGCGTCAAGTACCTCAAGGACTTCACGGGCGAAGGCCGCGTCTACTTCAACCCGGCCGCGAAGTTCACCGTCTCGGCTGACGCCGCCGACGCGTCCGCCCTCAACCTCGAAGCCGACGTCATCCCGCCCACCAAGGGCGCATCGTCCAAGCCGGTCGCCGACAAGTTCGTCACGATCACCAAGAAGATCGCCGTCAGCGACGAGCTCAAGGCGATCCTGACCACCGCCAACAACGGCGCCAAGCTCGGCATCCTGTCCGAAGCCTCGTTCTCGAGCGACACCGAGAAGGTCGACCTCAACCAGAACGGCAAGACGGACGACAACCTCCTCGTGATCCTCGTGCCCGACGGCACGTCCTACAAGCTCTACCTCGCCCCGGTCGGCCTCGACTTCCGCAAAGCGGCCGCGGTCCATAACTTCAACGACGCCAAAGAGACGATCCGGCTCGGCGCCGAAGCCTTCGGCTTCGAAATCAAGCAGGCGATCCTCAAGGACAGCACCGACGCCGAAGTCAAAGTCATGAGCGCCTCGATCGTCGGCTTCGACGCCGGCAACCACGGCACGCACGTCTCCGGCATCATCGCCGGCCGCAAGACGATCGCCAACGACAGCGACGCGACCCTGGCCCGCGGCGGCGCGCCGAACGTCAGCCTCATGGTCAACCGCGTTTGCGCCAACAACGGCGGCTGCGACGCCACCGAAGCCGTGATCGACCTCGCCGAAAACGGCGCCGAAGTCATCAACATGTCGCTCGGCGGCCTCGGCGCGTACAACGACGGCTACTCGGCGCAGGAAGTCATCATCGACCGCCTGACCGAGATGGAAAACGTCCTCTTCGTGATCTCCGCCGGCAACTCCGGCCCGGGCATCAACACCATCGGCTCGCCGTCCACCGGCCGCCTCGCCCTGTCCGTCGGCGCCACGGCGTCCCGCTCGCTCATCGAGCGCCAGTACCAGTGGCCGGCCCGCGGCAAGCTCGGTCCGGACGTGTCCGCCCGCAAAGACGACGACTTCATGCTCTTCTTCAGCTCGCGCGGCCCGACGGCGGCCGGCGGCTTCAAGCCGAACGTCTCGGCGCCCGGCACCGAGCTCAGCTCGGTCCAGCTCAACGCGGCCCCGGGCCAACGCGCCGGCCTCGACGTCTACTGGGGCACCTCGATGGCCGCCCCGTCGGCGACGGGCGCGATCGCGCTGCTCCTCGACACCGCCAAGAAGTACAACGCCCTCCACGCGGACGCGCCGCTCCCCCTGGACGCGCTCACCCTCCGCAAGGTCATCGTCGCCAGCGCCAAGCCGTTCGACGTGACGCGCTTCGACTTGAGCACGGGCGACTACACTCGCGGCCAATACACCTGGATCGACCAGGGCACCGGCATGGTCAACCTGCCGCGCGCCTGGGACGCCCTCAAGGCCGAGCGTGACAGCCGCGTTCCGAGCGGCGTGTTCGGCAAGAACGGCGACAAGCACGAAGAGATCCGCCTCGACTACCAGGTCCGCGTGCTCCGCACGAGCCCGAACGGCCTGAACTACGACGGCTCGATCGCGGTCCCGCCCGAGCTCCTCAAGCAGTCCGGCCCGCGCTTCGGCCGCGGCATCTGGCTCTCGTCGAAGGAAACCGACAGCCTGATCCCGGTCCAGATCGCCCGCCGCCTGCCGACCAGCGCGCAAGCGCGGGACGACGCCGGCGACCTTAAGCGCCTGCTCGTCGACACCAAGGACGAGTTCCTGATCAAGACCGTGATCTACGGCTCGAAAGAGCGCTGGGTCAAGGCCGGCAGCATGAACCAGGAGAACTGCACGACCGCCCCGGCGGAGAGCCTGACGGTCCTCGGCGAAGGCGCGACGGACGACTTCGAAGCCACGAACACGCCCCGGTCGATCGCGCAGCGCGAAAGCACCCTCTACGTGTGCATCGACCGCGGCATGACCGCCCTGCTCCCCGCGGGCGACCACGGCGCGCTGATCATGATGTACCGCAAAGACGGCGACAAGGTTGAGTCGAACCCGGAAGTCATCGTCCCGGTCTACATCACGATCCCGAACAAGACCCTCGCCGGCGCGGCCGGTTACGAAGTCAACAGCACGGTGCAGGCCTTCGGCGTCGCCCGCAACTACGTCGACGTCCCGGAAGGCGTGAGCCTCGTCAGCGTCACCCTCGAAGTTCCCGCGGCCACCGTCGACGGCACGGTCGTCACCAACTGCCAGGGCGTCAAGCTCTACGCCTACGAAGCCGGCAACACGCTTCTTCCCGCGGAGCTCGACGGCGCCAAGGCCATCGCCTCCAACTGCGACGACAACGGCCGCCCGACCCCGGGAAAGCGCACGGTCACGTACTCCCGCACCAACCCGAAGGCGGGCCTCTGGGACCTGCACGTGTTCGGCCGTTACACCTTCGAGCTCAGCAACTATAAGCTCTCCGTCCAGTACGCCAAGGTCAAAGCCTCGGTCGACCTGATCACGGGCGGCCCCGAAGCCCTCGACGGCGCGGTGAACTTCGACGTCCTCGACGCCTCGTTCGCGGCCAAGCCCTCGTCCGAGAAGTCGACCCTCGAGATCACCGGCCTCAAGCAGGAGCTGACGCCGAAGATCAAGCAGGACGAGCAGCTGATGGTTCCCGATGCCGACGGCAAGGTCGCGCGGACCTACGGCGCGAACGTGACCTCGGTCACGATCACGACCGGCGGCGCGCCCGGCAACGACCTGGACCTCGCGATCCTCGAATGCACCGCCGCCGACCTCGCGAACTGTGCCCCGATCGGCCAGAGCGCCGGCGCGACCGACGTCGAGAAGGTGACCTTCGCCCCCGTCGCGGGCAAGTTCTACGCGGCGCTCGTCATCGGCTACGACGTCAGCACCGGCGACGGCACCTTCGCCTTCGGCGAAGAGCGCAGCGTCAAGACCACGGAAAAGGGCGCCGTTTCGGCCGAAGACCTCGGCGGCGACCACTTCAAGCTCAGCTACTCGTTCGACCAGGACGCCTCGGCGCTCCTGAAAGACGAGCTCTTCGCCAGCGGCAAGTACGCCCTGGTCGGCGCCCTCACCGTCCGCACGGACGCGGGCTCGATCATGACCAGCCTGCCCGTGAAGATCCAGAAGCCCGCGGCAGCGCCGCTGGCCGGGCCGGTCACGCACTGATCCTCAGGTAATTTAGACGCAAATTGGGCGGCGACTGCGACGAGCAGTCGCCGCTTCTTTCATTCCGCCAGGTCGTCGGCGACGGTCGCGGCCAGCGCCTTCAGCAGGGCCTCGCGCGGAAAGGGATTCAGCGCGCCGCTCGCCACCTTGCGGACGATCGGCAGCGCCAGGCCCCAGTGGTGGGAGCCCAGCACCCCGAGGAGCGCCGACCGCGGCGTCTGGCCGGTCAGCTGCGCCACCACCCGCGGCGCGACGTAGGCGCGGGCGATCGACACCTGGCTGTCGTTGAGCAGGGCCCCCGACGCCTTCACGTATTCCTTGTAGCTGGCCAGCAGCGCCTTGAAGTCCGGCGTCCCGGCGTCGAAGCTGTAGGGATTCGTCACGAGCTTGTTGCCGAGCTCCGAGGCCCCTTCGTCGTCCATCGTGCCCGCGAGCGTGTAGTAGCGGACGCCGTCGACCGGGATATGATGCGTATGCCACCACGCGAGGCGCGCCGGCGTCTTCAAGCCGTCGACGGCGACGAGCATCTCGGTAACGAGCCGCTTGAAGCGCCGGATGTTGGCGGCATACCCGGAGAACGGCTTGGTGAGGCCGAATTCCCGCCAAAGCCGCAGTACGAGCTTCCCGCCCGACCGGATGTCGGTGGAGCGGAAGTCGCTGAACGCCTCGCTCAAGGACGCCACGCTCGGCACGCCCGAGCCCTCGAGCTTGGCCATGGCCGCCAGGAATTTGCCCCACTTCAAGGAGTTCGAGGCGAAGGCCGAGCCCGAGTCCTGGAGCCCGTCGCGCAGGGCCGTGAGCGCCGCGACCTCGACGGCGGACTTGGAGCCCGGCTCGTCACTGGCGTCGGCGAGCGCCGAGCCGAAGACGACGCCGCCGAGCGAGACGACGCCGCGGACATTTTTCAGCCAGGGCGCGGTGCCGGAGGCCATCATGTCGAGCGCGACCATCGCGCCGCGCGAATAGCCGACGAGGGCGATGGCGTCCGGCAGGCCGACCAGGCCGAAGAATTTGTCGAGCCGGCGGCTGAAGGTCGCGGCGACGGCGGCGGATTCGCCGAGCGATTCGAGCGACAGGGTTGCCGTGTTGAGGAGCACGACTTTGACGAGCGCATGGCCGTCCTGGTCGTCGATGCTGCCGACCGACAGGAGCTCGTCCAGGCCGGCCTTGACCGGGCCTTCGGCCGGCAGGGAAAACCGCTCGTCGGCGGCGGCGGGGTTGGCGGCGAGCTTCGCGGCCCACTCCTTGCCGAACGCCGAGCCGGGCCCGCGCGAGAAGACCTCGTCAAAGGCGCGGGTCTCGATGAACTCGCCGAAGACGCCGGGGACGACGACGACGGTGACCGGGTGCGCGACGAGCGCGGCGTCGATGCTCTCCATGGCGCGCGGCGCGTCGGGGACCTCCTCGCCGTGCTTGAAAAGCCCGGACGGGGTCTCGGCCCGCAGCGCGGTGTCCATGGCGTCGAGGCTGTCCGCGTCCAGCGCCGTATTCAGTTTATCCGTCGGCAGGTAGGCGACGAGGTGCCGCATCGCGTCGAAGTCCGCCGGGCGCGCGACCTTGAGGCAGCCGAAGAGCGTGTCGCGAAAGCGCTGGGCCGGCGACGCTGCGGCGCCGGCCGGCGCCTCGTCGACGGCGCGGAGCTGGGCGGCGCTTCCCCCGTCGCGGGGCTTGCAGGCGGCGCCGCAAAGGACGAGGGCGGCGAGCGCGACGGCAAACGGCTGCGATGCCATGGGGAAGCCTCGATGATGCGGTGAGGGAAGCTCTAATTATATGGGGATTGGCAAAAACCAAGAAGGCTCCGCGACTTGGGTAAAGTCGCGAAGCCTCCTGGCAAAGGCCTTTGGATTCGGCGGTTAGCGCGCGCTCAGGTCGGGCCGGCGGCGAGGTTCATGACGCAGACGGCGACCTTGTCGGTGGCGCTGCAGCCGGCCGGCGAGTTGGCGGGGACCGAAACGCAGACGTTGCTGTTGTCCGGAACCACGTAGAACTGGTTGGTCGTCGGCGTATTCGGGGCCAGGTCCTTCATGACCTGTTCGGTCATGGACGCGGCGACCGTGGTCACCTGCGCGAAGGTCGGCATCTTCCACTCGGGGCCGAGCGCCGCGCACGCCGTCTGCGACTCGTTCGGGCCGTGCGGGCCGGCGACCATCTGCCAGACGAGGTCCGTGTTCACGGGAAAGAAAAACGGCGCGTTCAATTTGGGCATCATCCCGAAGCCGAGGAAGGTCTCGAGGATCTTGGGGCCCTGCTCCTTGACGTTGAGCGAGACGAAGAGCTTGTTGTTAAGGGCGTCGTAGGACAGGGCGCCGTTCACCTGCGCGTAGATGCGGGTCTTTTTCTCGATCAGCTTCTTCTTTAAAACCGGGACCTTGCTGAGGATCGTCTCGAGCTGGTCGCCGAAGATGACGCAGCGGTCGTAGGTTTCGCCGACGGCCGAGGCCACGAAGACGCGCTTCACCTCGGCGACGCCTGGCAGGTTGATGTTTTCGGCCGACTTGCACTGGTCGGTATTGAGCGGGGTGAAGTCGCCCGAGGGCGTGCCGCCGCCGCCGGGCGGCGGGTTCGACGTGCCGCCGCCGGGCGGGTTGGTGATCACGACGCTGCCGCCGGCCGGCTCGGTGCAATAAATCAGCTCGAGCTGCGGATAGGTGAGGTTCTCGACCTTGTTCCACGGCACGGCGAACTTGTCGGACTTGGCTTGTTTGTCGGTCCAGCCCGTCTTGCAGGTGATGAGGGCGATCGTGCCGCTCCCGTCGCTGCTTTGCACGAGGGTGATCTTCTCCTCGCTCTGGATGTCCTTGACGCCCGCGCCGCCGGGGTTCTGGCCGGTTTTGCAGGCGACCGCGCCGAGGATAAAGAGTGCCGCTCCAAGCCGTCTCATCGAGCCTCCGAAGGTAAGTGGGGTTGTTTGGCCCAGTTTAACATCAAAATTGGCTGAACGCGTTTCCGACGTTCACCCGACCGAAGCCGTGGGAATTGCTGTGGCCGGCGGCGTCGTAGCGGGCGTTGTCGGGGTCGGCCTTGTCGGCGCTGCGCTCCATCAGGCTCAAGGCCTCGGCGCTGGTCAGGCCCGGGCGGCGCGAATAGAGGAGCGCGAAGGCGCCGGCGACCTGCGGCGCCGCGGCCGAGGTTCCATAGAAGGTATTGGTGTAGTCGAGGTCGGGAAAGTCGGACGAGCGGTCGCCGACGTTGTAGCCCTTGCTGCCGGGGCGGTCGACGGTGGCGATGCCGTTGTCCTGCGAGCCGGAGGTCGGGGCCAGGAACTTCAGGCAGGCGCCGTAGCCCGACTCCTGGACGCGGGCGTCGGCGTGGTCGATGGAGCTCACCGCCACGACGTTCGGCAGGGACGAGATGTCGCCGTTCCGGCAGTCGTCCACGTGCGCATTGCTCATGGCGAAGACGATCGTCACGCCCTTGCCGCCGCGGCCGTTCCGCGCCAGGTCGGAGATAGCCTCGACGACGACGTCGGTCTCGGGCGAGCCGACGCCGTAGCCCCAGCTGTTCGAGACGACCGCGGCGCCGAGGGACTGGGCGTACTTGAACGCCTTGGCGGCGTTGCTCGGCAGGTCGTCGATGACGATGGGCAGGAGCTCGCATTCCGGGCAGACGCCGCTGACCCCGGCGCCGTTCACCCGGGCGCCGGCGATTCCCGACGTGCAGGTGCCGTGGTTCGGGGCGGCGCCGTAGATGAGGTTGGTGCCGTCGATGGCGAAGTTCCAGCCCGAGACGTCGTCCTTGAGGCCGTTGTGGTCGTCGTCCAGGCGGTTGCCGGCGACCTCGCCCGGGTTGACGTGCCAGGCGGCGGCGAGGTCGGGGTGGCTCTGCTCGAAGCCCAGGTCGATCATGGCGATCACGGTGCGGGGGTCGCCGCGCGTCTGCGCCCAGGCGGCGAGCGCGCCGATGTCGGCGCCCGGTCGGCCACCGGTCTGACCGGTGTTGCTCAGGTGCCACTGCCGGCCGAAAAGGGGCTCGCCCTCGGGGCTCGAGGCGGCGCGGGCCTCGAGCGGCAGCTTGAAGTCGGGGTGCGCATAGCGAATTCCAGGGACGCCGAGCAGCGCGTTGGCCGCCGCGAGCGCCGCCTCGGGCGCGCGGAAGACGGCCGTGCGCGTATGCGCGTGGAACGCCAGCGGCTCGTCCGCGACGAAGCCCGGCAGCGCGCGCAGCGCCGCGAGGGCGCGCTCGTCGTCCACGCCGATCACGATGCGGTTCGTCAGGGCGCCCGCCGCGCCCGAGGCGAAGTGGATGGATTTCGCAACGAGTCCGGCGGGATGCGCCAGCGGCGCGGCCTTCGCCGCGGGGTCGTCATAAATGAAAGTTTGTTTGATACCGCGGGTCTGGAACGAGCCGGCGGCGAGCAGAAGCGCGGCGGTGACGATGGCCATGACGGGACCTCCCGGTGATTTGAGGCTCATGATAGCCATCTTCCGGGATGCGGGGAAGCGCCCAAGAACCCCCTGGTTTGCGAGTCGGATCGGCTGCATACGGGCTGGCGCCCCTTGGCGCGCCGCCCTTCGTCGGCGCGGCCGGCCTGTGCTAGACTACCCCGATCAAACCACGTTCGAGGATCTGTCATGCGCCTCGCCAAGCTCGCCAGTGCCGTGATCGGGATGGGGGCGCTCACCGCCGTCGTCCTGGTCCCCCATTCGTGCGCCCGGTTCCCGAATTTCGGGCCCTTGCCCGTCGGGGCGACGATCTCGCTCCGGCCGGTCGCCGTCAACTCCCTGGCGTCGGCGCAGCCCGAGATCGAGGACCTCGGCAGCGTTCACCTCACCATCCTTTGGGAAGGATCACCGCTCTCGCTCAACGACGCACGGGCCACCGTGCGCTTCTACCGCAAGGCGGACCTGCAAAAACCGTTTTACGCGGCGAGCTGGGCGGACCTCCTGGACGCCTGGAAGGCGGGGTGCCCCGACGAGCAGGTCGAGCTGTTGCACGGCCCGACGCCCGCCGCCTTGATATGCGACGGCCGGCTCGGCCGTCTGACGGACCTGGGCAAGATCGAGATCGTATCGCCGGAGGAGAAGGAGACGAAGGCCGTGACGGCCTTCAGTCATTATCCGAAGGCTCACGATGTCCAAGCGATCGTCGTAAACGTCTACTGACGGAGAGACCATGCGCGCCTCAATCTCATTTTTCGCATTGGGCCTGGCGCTCTCGGCCTGCAATAGCTCGACGTTCAGCGGCAAGTCGGGGGCCACGACCAACAAAAAGGGGCCTTCCGGCAGCAGCGGCTCCTCGGGGACCTCGTCCACGGACAAGGACGACAAATTCGATCCCGGCAAAGAGAACAAGATCGTTTACGTCCCGGTCGGCGGCAAGGAGACGATCGGCGACCATCCCGGGCCCTGTAAGCCGGCCGACGCGAGCATCGCGAGCTGCACGGGGGACACGATCGGCGGAGTCAAGATCGGGACGACCACCGTCACCAGCGGCGACGGGACGACGACGGTGATCGTCTTCGACCCCAAGAAGCCCCCGCCGGGCATCGGCAGCACCACGGATAATGCCGAGCAGCCCATCCGGACCTTCCCGGAGACGTTCAAAGGCGCCTCGCTGACGAAGCCGATCACGCCGAACCGCAAGAAATTCTTCTGGGTCGTCACCCTTCCCGGAAACGTCCACTATTTTCGCCTCGGGGACGACGACAAGGTCGTCGACCACAAGGTCTGGACCAATGCGATCGACGTCGCGGGCCAACCGGTCGGCGGCACGCGGACCTATGTCCTGGAAGGCGGAAGCCTCGTCGCGACGCGAACCGGCGGCCACTTCTTCTTCGTCGACCCGGACAAGACCCCGCAGGGCGACCTCAAGGCGCTCGGTAGCCCCAGCTACTTTCAGTTGCCGGGGGTCGCGGCCGGGGAGCGGGCCTGCATCGTCTCCTACAGAAAGGACAAGAAGCGCTACGTCGGCGTCGGCTACGGCGCCGGTAAATTCCTCGAGATGCCGCAGGACAACAAGCCGCCGTTCACGCCCCAATGGGCCGCGCCGAGCGGCGGCGGGTCCGCCGGCGACTCGTTCTGGGGATACTCGTGCTTCATCGACCAAAAGCGCCTGATCTACTACTCGCAATGGGCCCTGCAGACCCCAGGGCCAGAGAATAAGCCCGGCACGACGGCGGCCATCGACCTCAGGACCCTGAAGGCGCTCGACGCGGCGGCGGCGGCGCCGAACGGCGCCTTTACGTCGACCAATCTCACGAAGGAGACGACCGGTCCGCGGAAGGCCGAAGGGCACGCGTCTTACGCGATGTCCGGCGACTCGAACGGAAACATCCTGAACGGCGACAGCTACTACACCATGGCCTACGAGCCGGTGAGCGACTCGATCTGGGCGACGGGCGAGGCGACGGCGAGTTCCCCGAACGGGACCCTGAACATTTTCCCGGCAAAATGCCTGTCCTCGCTCGCGGTTTGCACCGGGTTCGCGAGCTACGACACCCTCAAGGACTACGGCGTCACCCTCGGGCCGATCAGCGCGCTTGGCGACGGCCATATGATCGGAATGATGCGCGGGACGGGCCAGGTATTCCTGATGAGCCTCAAGAATCCGCAGGACATCACCCAGGGCATCGACGGCGCGGTGATCGCCAACGTCAATGAAGATCCCTATATGTATACGGATTTCACCGGCGCCACCCTGTACCTCACGAGCAGCGAGAACAGCTTCAAATTCGCGGACGCCCCCGCGCAACAGCGCGGCATCGGCTTCACCTGGGCGCCGGTGTCCGGCGGTTCCACCGGCTGGAAAGACATCAAGCTCGAGTTCCGCTGCTACGCGGCCGACGCCACGCCGCCAGCGTACGAGGAGTTCGGCGAGGTCAAGGACTCGCCGGAGCAGACGATCATCGCCGCGGGCTCGTGCAAGGACAAAAAGGTAAACAAGGTCGACGTCCGCTTGACGCAACTCAACGACGGCGACTCGCTGATGAATCTCAAGAGGGTCCAGGTCACGACCTACGAGTAACTCCGGCCATCTCCCGGGGAGCGGGAAAGCTTTCAAGCGCCCCCCTCTTATGGAACAATGGCCCGACGATGAAACTGCGATCTCCCGAGCAATCCGCGAGCCCCTTCTCCCGGCTGTACTTCCGCTGGGTCCATCCGACCCTGAAGCGGGGCATGACGGAGCCGCTCGGCGTGGCGACGCTGCTGCCGCTCAACGCGACCGAGGACCCGGAGGTCTGCGACGCGGCGTTCTCGGCGCGCATGCAGGCCAACCACTTGAAATCGCGGCCGGTGCTGCGCAGCATGGCCGAGCTCCACTGGCCGACGCTGGCGCGGGTGTTCGGCGTCTCGATGCTCAACCTGACGGCGACGCTCGGCAGCCCGCTGATCCTGCGCAACCTCGTGCGCTCGCTCAACGACGCCAAGGGCGCGGCGAGCGCCAACACCGTGGCCCTCGCCCTGCTGCTCTTCGTCAGCGCGCTGACGTCCAGCATGACGGCGCACCACATGTTCCACATGCTCCTCAAGCTGATGGTGCGGGTACGCATCGGGCTGGTGTCGGCCATCTACCGGAAGGCCCTGGCCCTGACGGTGGAATCCCGGCAGAAGGCGCCGGCCGGCAAGATCATCAACCTGATGGGGACCGACGCCCAGAAGTTCGTCAACGCCCTCAACGTGTGCCACTCGCTCTGGGTGCACCCGCTGCAGCTCACGCTGGTCATGGCGATCCTCTATTGGATCCTCGGGCCCGCCTCGCTCGCGGGTGCCACGCTCCTCGGCCTCTTCCTCTATCTGTCGAGCATCGTCGCGCGGAAGGCGCTCGCCGCGCGCAAGGAGCTCGTCAAGCAGTCGGACGTGCGCGTCGGGCTGATGAACGAGATCCTGATGAGCATCCGCGTCATCAAGTTCTACGCCTGGGAAAAGAGCTTCGACGCGCAGGTGATGGGCGTGCGCGGGCGCGAGGTGACCCAGCTCGAGCGCCTGGCGCGGCTCGGCTCGATCGGCGGGCTCCTGTTCCTGAGCTCGCCGGTGGTGGTCGCCGTCGCGACCTTCGCCACCTTCGTCCTCGCGGGGAACGAGCTCAAGCCGGGCGACGTCTTCGCGTCGCTGGCGCTCTTCAACGTCCTGCGGCAGGCGATGGTGACGCTGCCGGATATGGTCACGCTCTGGCTCGACGCCAACGTCTCGATCCGGCGGGTCGAGGATTTCCTGCTGCTTCCCGAGCTGCGGAAGCGGGCCGAGCCGGCGGCGGCGCGCGGGGCGGTATCCCTCGGGAACGCGACCTTCGAATGGACGGCGGAGGCGGTCGCCTTGGCCGAGGCGAGCCTCGAGATCGCGCCGGGCGCGATGATCTGCGTCGTCGGCGCGGTCGGCAGCGGCAAGAGCGCGCTGGTCTCGGCGATCCTCGGCGACCTGAATCTGCGCTCCGGGCGCGCCGAGGTCGCCGGCAAGGTCGCCTACGTGCCGCAGCAGGCGTGGATCCTCAACGACACGGTCCGCAACAACATCGTCTTCGGGTCGCCGTTCGACCCGGTGAAATACCGCGAAGCGCTGCGGGTGACGCAGCTTCTGCAGGACCTCCAGCAGTTCCCGAGCGGTGATGCGACGGAGGTCGGCGAGCGCGGCGTCAACCTCTCGGGCGGGCAGCGCCAACGCATCAGCCTGGCGCGCGCGGTCTATTGCGACGCCGACATCTACCTGATGGACGACCCGCTCAGCGCCCTCGACACCAAAGTGGCGCAGGCCGTCTACGACGACTGTGTGTGCGGGCACCTGCGCGGAAAGACGCGCCTGCTCACGACGCACCGCCTCGAGTTCGTCGAGCGCGCCGACCGGGTCGTCGTCATGGAGCAGGGGCGGCTCGTCGAGGGGCGGTCCGCGGCGTTCGAGCAGCTCTGGACGGCGTACCTGCGCTCGGCGCGGGTGCATGGCGCGCGGACGACGCACGCCGAGCCCGCGGACGAAACCGACGA
>JAYVWD010000926.1:0-1668 GCA_043786345.1 Pseudomonadota bacterium | reverse complement strand
GAACTGCTTCAGGACCTCCTGGAAGACCTTCGGCTGGTTCAGGAAGTTCTTGTTGCTGTTGCCGTGGCTGCAGTCGATCATCACCGAGCGGGCGTTCGGCTGGTTTTCGAGCAGGACCTTCGTGTAGGCGATGTCGGCGCGCGAGTAGTTGGAGCTGCCGCCGCCGCCGCGCAGGACCAGATGGACGTCGGGGTTGCCCGTGGTGCGGACGACCGCCGTCAGGCCCTTGTCGTCGATCCCGACGAAGGCGTGCGGCGCGCGCGCCGAGACCATGGCGTCGAGGGCGACCTGCAGGTCGCCGTCGGTCGCGTTCTTGAAGCCGACCGGCATCGAGAGGCCGCTCGCCATCTGGCGGTGGGTCTGGCTTTCCGTCGTGCGAGCGCCGATGGCGGCCCAGCTGACCAGGTCGGACGTGTACTGGGGGACGATCGGATCCAGGAACTCGGTCGCGGCCGGCAGCCCGAGGTCGTTGATTTTCAAGAGGATCTCGCGGCCGAGGCGCAGGCCGTGCTCGATGTCGTAGGTGCCGTCGAGGTGCGGGTCGTTGATCAGGCCCTTCCAGCCGACCGTGGTCCGCGGCTTCTCGAAGTAGACCCGCATCACGATGAGGAGCTTGTCCTTGAGCCGCTCGCGGAGGGCGGCGAGCTTCTGGGCATACTCGATCGCCGCCTTGGGGTCGTGGATCGAGCAGGGGCCGAGGATGACGACGAAGCGGCCGTCCTTGCCCTGGAGGGCGGCACGGAGCTCCTCGCGCCCGGTGACGACGGTCTTCGTCGCGACCACGGTGGCGGGCTGCGCCTTGACCAGGGCCTCGGGTGGCAGGAGCGCCTCGAACGAATGGACACGCAGGTTGATCGTATGCACGCGGCACCTCCTTGGCCTTCATTCTACCTCGTCGGCCTCGTTCTTAAAATAGATCGTCAGAAGGAGGAGCGCGACGGCCAGGAGCGCGGGGGGCAGGAGGAAGGCGTGGCGCATCCCGACCGCATCGGCGATCTGCCCCAGGCATAATTCGCCGAGTCCGATCGTCACCTGCATGACGGTCATCGCCCAGACCGTCACGGCCCGCCATTGCGCCGGGAACGCCCGGCTGACGCGCGCCAGAAAAACCGGGAAAAAGGCCCCGAACACGCCCATGAGCAGGAACGCGCGCGGCCAGCTGAGCAGGTAGCCGACGGCGAACGCCGCGAGCGGCAGGACCAGCGCCGCCAGAAGCACGGGTTTTTCCCGGCTTGGCGTGATCAAAAAGAAGCAGGCGACGCGCGTCGCGGTGAGCACGCCGAAATAGCCGGTGACGGCGGTCGCCGCTTGCGCCTCGCCGAAGTGCTCCACATGAACGAGGTAGGACGGGAGCCAGATCGAGGTGTTCGCCTCGCCCGCGACGTAGACCGCGATCAACAGGACGATCAGAATTTGAACGCCGCTCAGCGCTGGCGACTGCATCGCGACGACCTCGACCCCTTCGCCCTTGCGCATGCGGAGGAAGGCGAAGAGCGCGAGCCCGACCAGGCCCGGAACGCCGAAGAGGTAGATCCACGACCAGTGGAAGCCCGAGCGCAGCGCGACGCCGACGACCCAGGAGGCGGCCATCGAGCCGAAGCCGTACATCGCGTGCAGCCCGGCGAGCACGCGGCCCTGGAGGCGGGGCGGCGAGCCCTCGAGGACCAG
>JAYVWD010000925.1:0-1751 GCA_043786345.1 Pseudomonadota bacterium | reverse complement strand
CGCTCAAGCCCCAGAAACCGGCGCGAAACGTCGCCGACATTTTGGCGCGCGCGACGCAATAGGCCCGGTCGGCCCGCGTGGCCAGGGCGGCGTTGGCCTCGGGGTCGAACACGTCGCGGACGGCGTGCAGGTCGGCGAAGAGCTGGGAGTACTGGTGCACTTGAACATCGGACGGAAATACACCCGTTGCCGGGGGCTTGGGAAGCGCCGTTCTCAGGGCGCGGCGGCGGCGTACTTCTCCCGGTTCGCGGCGATGCGGGCCAGGCCCGCGCGGATGAACGGCACCTCGACGAAGTCCTTCGACATCGCCTTCGCGGGGTCGAGCGCCGCGATCGACTGGTACACCGTCGCGACGGACAGGCCGATGATGCTGTCGCTCCGCCAGCTCTGCCCGATGTTGATGCTCTCGTGGAAGCCGTAGCGCCCGAGCAGGAAGTCCTCGCCGTACTTGTCGATCATCGCGACGAAGCTCGGCAGGACGGCGTCGGGCGCGAGGAACGCCGAGCTGAACGCGCCGCTCAGGCAGACCGTGCCGTCGTGGTCGGCGGCGCGGGGCGGCACGCCGTCGCGCGGGCCGTAGGCGTAATACCCGTCCTCCGGCTTGTAGGTCGCGCTCAAGCCCCAGACGCCGGCGTAGAGCGCCGCCTGCTTCGGCTGCTCGCTAAACCATTTGTTGTAAATCGTGGCGCGCACCGAGTTCTCGTAATAGTCGGGGAAGCCGTCGTCGATCGGCGTGGCGCCGAGGAAGAGCTGGAGGAACTGGTGCATGAAGAGCGACTCGTCGCCCGCCAGGATTTTTCCGAAGGGCGTGTCGACGGACTGGCGCTTCCAGCTCCACCAGGCCGCGGGGTCGAGGCCGCCCAAGCCGACGCCGAGGAGCACGAGGATCGGGGTCTCGTTGTAGCTTTCCCAGTCGGCGGGCTCGAAGTTGCCGTCCTTCCAGCCCATGGCGAGCACCCGCTTTTGCGGCTTGGCGCCACCGTTGGTGGTCATCACCTTCCAGTCGAGCTGTTTCATCATGGCGTCCAAGTCGGCGGTGAAGTCGTGGCCGAGCCCTTTCATCACCTGCACCGCGTAGGCGGCGCCCCAGTAGAAGAGCGCCGTGTCGATCGTCGAAGCCTCGCACACGCCGAAGCGCTTTGGCTCCGCCGTCGCGCTGACGAAGTGGTAAAGCCAGCCTTTGTAGTGCTGGCCCGTGCGCAACATCGTCTTGATCGCGGCGAGCGACTCCGTCGTGCGCTGGACGGCGAAGGCGAGCGGGACCTTGCCGAACTTCGCGGCGTGGGCGATGGCGGCCATGCCGTAGCCGGTCGTCGCGACCGAGGCCATCGCGCCTTCCGCAACCAAGGGTTTGCCGGGCAGGTTCGGAACTTTATCGAGGTAAAGGCCATGGGCGTAGGCGTCCTTGAAGAACTGGAGCGATTTCTCATCCAGCTTGGCCACGAGCTCCTGGGCCCGGCCCTGGGCGTCGGCGGGCGCGGCGGCCTCGTCGGCCGAGGCGAGGCGGCCCACGGCGGGCCCGCGGACCTTGCACGCCACGGCAGCGACGGCAAGCGTCAGGATCAACGCGAGGACGCGCAGCATGGGGTGCTCCTAAGTTAAGATCTTTCCCGTATTGTAGTATGATTGCCGCATCCTTGCACTTCCGTAGAGGTCCCCCGTGTTGCGTCTCGTTACGCTCCTCGCCACGTTCGCCTGCGCGTCCACGGCCCTCGCGGACGTCGTCCTCACCGGCGAAGGCGGCCCGACCT
>JAYVWD010000924.1:0-1694 GCA_043786345.1 Pseudomonadota bacterium | reverse complement strand
CCTCGGAGCCGGGAAAGAGCCGCAGCACATAGGTCCCGGCGTCGCCGGCGGTGAACGCCGTTCCGGGTAAGGCGGAGGCGCCGAGCTCGGCCGGATTGAAGGGCCGTTCGACCGCCGCGGCGGGGTCGTCCGTCGCATTGGCGAGGCGCCAGGTGATCGCATCGGCGGCGAGCTCGGACGCCACGCCGAGGCTGACGACGCTGCGCGTTTGGAAGGACGTGCGGACGGCCGTCGCGCCGGCCGCGATGGCCGCCGGCTCGGGCGGGAAGGCCTTCTTGATCGGCTTACATCGGCCGAAGATTCAGACAAAAAGCGGCCTCCTCCGCATGGGATACCGCCCACTTTGGTCGTCGTCTCGCCCTCAAATTCGCTCCAAATAGCAAACCTTCGTTTCCCGAGGCTGTCCAACCAAAACGATATGCAGGTCGACGACCGTGACATATTTGATGCCCGTATCGGTCGGCGTGATGTCGATCGTGTCGAGTTGATAGCCAAACGCACCGAACTGGATCATACGGATGTGGATATGCTCGTCGGTCGCCTTTACCTTCACCGATTGAAGAATGCCTGGGACGCTGGCGTACCGGCGGAATTCATGTTCCGTGAAGCGGTCGTAGGCAATCGAAGCCTGGTCGCCGAGCGCACTGATTGCGATCTGGTAGCTCCAGAACATTGCGCGCCGCGCGGTGCTGTCTTCGTTCATGCGGAGGGAGCCATCTTGGGCGAAGGAATAATACGGGATCTCGATCCCCGCGTCGTCAGGATGAGTTACGTGCCGCACACCGTCTTCGCCGTCTTCCCAACTGCTGTAAGAAGAGGGATCTGCCTCCTCTCGGCGCACCATGTCGTCGATGAGGCTGCTTGAAGCTTTGCAGGGGACGGTGGCTTTATACGTTCCGGACAGGGCAGACTGCGTCAATGACTCGGCGCCGTGCGCTTGCGACGCGAAGATCACCGCTAAAACAAAGAGAGGTACAAATTTCATAAAAGGCTCCAGTTTGAGGATCGAACCGAGTCGCAATCTAGCGTTTCTGACATAATAAAAATAATGCATAATAGTTAACCTGTGATAAGATTTATCTATAGATGAACCACCTGCTCGATCACCTAGATAAACTTCATGCCTTCGTTATGATTGCTGATTCAGGCAGTCTCCAGGCCGCAGCGAGGCATTTGCGCCTGTCGCAGCCTGCCGTGTCTTTGAAACTGAAAACCCTCGAAAGTGCGGCCGGATTTCAGCTCTTCACCCGCTCAAAACGCGGCGTCGAGCTCACGCAAGCCGGTCACAACCTCTACCGGTTTAGCAAACGTTTGATCAGCGACACCGAGCTCTTGGCGCTAGAAATGAAGGGCGGCCTGGGACGGGTGCGCATCGGTACGTTCGACATCATCGTCCGCATGATTGCGCGCGATCTTTGCGACCTCGAAACTTTTTTAGACATCACTTTCCGCACTGAAAGCTTCCGCACTGAGCGCGCGGGCCTTGCCTTGCTCGATGCCTTGGACAAAGACGAAATCGATATCGCCATCGTCGACGACCCGCCGATCATCACGGGTTTCGAGTACCAAAAACTGGCGCCATCGCCCTTCGGCCTTTTCGCCACGAAGGCCCGCGCGAAAGCGCTGCCAAAGGCGGCCACCGCGCTGTTGGCTGCGTTGCGAAACGCACCGCTGATTTATATTTCCGGCGGCAC
>JAYVWD010000923.1:0-5180 GCA_043786345.1 Pseudomonadota bacterium | reverse complement strand
GCTGGCTCAAGACCATCCTGATCCCGGCCGCGCTGCTCCTGCTCGTCGTCGCGGCGTTCATCATCGGCCGCAGCTTCACCGGCGCCGGCAAGGCCTTGGGCTCCGCCGTCGCCCTGATCGCGCGCGCCCTCGAGACGATCGGCGGCAGCGTCGCCAATCTGTCGCCGCAGGCAGCCGGCCCCGGCACGATGACGATGAACGGCACCCTCGACGGTGGATCCGGGGCGGGGGCCGGCCCCGGGGTCGGCTCTGGCGGCGTGAGCGAGTCGCTCTATGCCCGCGTGCTCGCCCTGCACGGCGAGCTCTCGACCGGGGTCGACGACTCCAACGAGCACATCGTCCTGAAGCACGTCTCGACCCTCCTCGGCCAGCCGCACGGCATCGGCCGCGCCGTGCTCACCATGGAGCTTCTGGGCCGGGAGCGGGCGAACGACCTATTCAAAAAACTGGGCATGGACGACCAGGAGCGCATCGTCCGCTTCCTGAACACCGGAATCTACCCGCCGAACAAGGCCGAGGCCCTCGTGCAGGCCGGCGAAGACCTGAAGACCAAGCTCATGGCGATGGGCTTCGACCGCCAGCGCGCGGCGCTCGACCAGGAGCTCGCGAAGATGCTGCTCCAGATCGCCCCGGCCGAGCTCTCGGACCTTTTCGGCCGGATCGATCCGGCCTATATTCCGCGGCTCCTCCTTTACTTCGACGCCCCGACCATCACGACCCTTTTCGTGAAGCTGCGCAGCGCCGACGCCGAGCGCTTCGCGACGATCGCCGACTGTTTCAGCAAGATCGCGGACTCCGTCAAGGACCCGCGGGTCGACCTGAAGCTCCGCGAGTTCGTCGGACAATTCCTCGAGACCGCGAGCCTCAACGTCCAGCGGCCATTCCTCAAGCTCTACCAGGAGGTCCTCGAGAACGCCGACGAGGATACGAGCGAGGCGCTGCTCAAGGGCCTGATGGCCGACCAGCGCGTCGGCGCCTTCCTGGCGGCGAGCATGACCGTCATCGACCTCTTCTTCGAGGTCTCCGACGTGATCCGCAGCGAGATCCTGGAGGCGCTCTCCATCAAGGACGTCGCGGCCCTGATGCACGGCACCCGGTCGGAGCGCCGCGAGATGATCACGAAGCGGCTCTCCGTGCGCCGCATCGAGATGATGGCCGAAGAGGTCGAGCGCCTCGCCTCGATGAGCCCGCGCGCGTCCGCCCAGCACTACCGCCGCGCCCGTACCGCGGTCGTCGCCCACCTTAAACGGCTCCGGGCCGAGGGCGCCATCGCCAACGACGCCGCCGCGCAGAACGGCCTGCCGTTCATCCCGGAGGCCGCTTGAGCCGCCGGCCCGTGAAATACCGGGCGCCGCTCTTGCTCCTCGTCCTGGCGGGGGCGTCGCCGGCGCGCGCCGACTGGGAGCCGGAGGGGCGCATCGGCCTGGTAAACGGCCGGGTGACGCAGAAGGCCGAGAATCCCGCCGACCCGGAGCGCCAGTTCGACTACGCGGGAGCCCTCATGGCGGCGGGATTTACGCGGGACTTCAAGAACTTCTCGACCATCAACGTGCAGTTTCAGGGGCTGTTCACCAAGATCCCGAACGCGGCGCTCGGGATGGTCCGCCAATCCTTCCAGGCGACCGGGGCGCTGCACGTCCTGGGCGGCGCGCGGCGCATCGAGCGCCCGACGGCGCCGGCGGAGGTCGTCAGCTACAATAAATACGCCGTTTCGTTCGAGTCCCGGATGGGGCTCGACGGCTATGACGGCGCCGCGCCGCAGGTCGATCAGGGGCGGATCAAGGGCCAGGTGCTGCATTTCATGGCCGGCGCCGGCGGGCGCTACGATCTGGCCGAGGATGCCTCGATCGGCGCCGATTTCCTCACGACGCTGCTCGCGGTGCCGATCGGCTCGGCCTTGCTCAAGCCGGCCGACACCGAGGTCTCGTTCTTCCTGCGCACCAGCTGGTGAGGGCTCAGGGGCCGCGCACGCACGCGGGGCGGAGCCAGTCATTGTAGTTCGAGTCCTTGCCCATGACCAATATTCCGCTGTCGTCCGACGAGAGCGACTTGTAGGTTAGGAGGTTTGCGGCCGGAGTCGTGGTCGACATGAGCCGGAAGTATCCGGCGCCGTCGGCGACCCGCAGGAATGAGATGGGAGTCGTTGTCGCGTCGAACACGGCTTGCAGCTCGGAAATGGCCGGCAGGCGCCAGTCGCTCTTCCCGCTCTCGACCAGGTCGCGGCAATATCCGGTGGTCGGCGACGAGTCCTCGCCGGCCAGGGGCACGCCTTCCTGATCGTCGCAGTCCGTGCCGGTGCAGCCCTTGATGGCTTCGTGCCACGTCTTCGGCCCCGAGACCATAGAAAATACGAGCCCCGAGCTGTGCCTGCAGCCCCCGTCTCCGGTCTTGAAAACGCCCGTCGGGTCGACACGGGTGCAGGCGCCGACCGCCGACTGGATCGGGGTCGTGAGGGGCGTCGAGCCGATGCCCGGGATCGACGCCAGGAGCAGGATTGGCCGCGTCGGATCGCCGCCGATGTCTGCGTACCGCAGGATCGGCAGGCTCGCGCAACCGTTGACGAGGGTCGCGGAGTTGCCAGAGAGCGTTCCGGGCGTATTGCTCGGGGTGAGCGAGAGCGTCACGGTGCCGTTGAGGTCCGTGATCGGCTGCGGCGTGCCGGCGTCGAGGCTCGTCTGGGTGACGACGCAGACCTTGGGCGCGACCTGAACGATGCCGTTCGGGACGCCGAGGACCGGCGTCTTTTCCCAGTATACGGCGACGTTCGCCAGGGAATCGGTCCTGCGGTACGCAGTGACGCGGTTGGTGTCGAAGTAGGTATGAGCCGGGACTTCGATCGTGTTGGTGTACGTCGAGCGGACGTGCACGTATATGTCCGTGTTCGGGGGGAGACCGCCGACGGTGTAATGGGTCACGGCCTGGTCGATCGAGACGCGGCAGGCGTTGCCGAACGCCACCGGACAGGGCTTGGTCGGGTCGTCGGCAAGATCGAGGGCGTTCTGCGCCGAGGTGCCGAGCGCGATCAGGTAGGTGTCGTAGATCCCCGAGGCCGCGTTCCAGGCGAGGTTGAGCGAGCTGCGCGGGTGCAAGGGGTCGAGCGCGACGGTGACGACGCCGCCGAAGACCGGGTTGACGAACGTCGGTCGGACACAGCGCTCCGTGACCGGCGTCTGCTCGTCGGAGAGGAAGCTCGTGCCGTCGGACCAGACGGCGCGGACGGCGAAGCAGTAGCGCACTCCGAGCGTGAGGGCTGTGACCTGGGCGTCCACTGTGTCGGCGGCGACTGAAAGGATCGCCGATTTGTAGTCCTTGCCGTTGGCGGCGAGGCTGAAGTCGAAGTTCTTGGCGGCGCCGACCGCCTCGGGCTGCCGGGAGAAGATCCGGTAGCCGTTGAAGACGCCGACGGCCGGCTCCCAGGTGAGCTCAGCGACGCTCAAGCCGCGGGTACCCGGCGGCAAGAGCGCGCTCTTGATGCCGCCGAACGATGGCGGCGGCGGCGTCGTGGTCGCGGCTTTCTCGTTGACGTTGCGGTCGTCCTGCTCGGCCGCCGTGCGGCGGGAGTCGATCGCCCGCACGATGACGTAGAATTGGGTGTTGGGCTGGACGCCGTCGGCCTGGGTCAGCGTCACGCTGGTCTGGCTCAGGTCGACGACCCGCGTCGGCGCTGAGAAGTCGAAGGCGGACGCCGAAGTCCGCAGATAGACCTCGTAGCGGTTGAAGGAGCCGATGCCGGGCTTCCAGGAGGCGAGGATATTGGTGAACCCGGCGGTGCCCGGGGCGCGCGATGCCGCCTGGACCCCGTCGAAGGCCACGGGCAACACGTCCGAGGTGCGGGTCATGAGCTCGACGGAATTTTCCTCTTCGAGGTCCGTGCTCGCGAGCGCGCGGACGACGATGTAGAAATTGCGGTCCGACTCGAGGCCTTGGAGCGTATAGGACTGCAGACCCGTGCTCGCGGTCGGGACGCCGAAGTCCTGCCCGCCGGGGGTGTTGGCGGCGTAGATGTTGTATTGGCGGATGGTGCAGGGCGTGCCGCAGTTCGTCGGCGGAGTCGCGGCCTTCCACGTCAATATGACCTTCGTCTGGCCGTCGATGCCCGCCGGCGTTTGGATCGTCTTTACGCCGTCGAACGCCGCGTATCCCAGCGGGCGCGTCGTGATGGACCGAGTGACCGCGTTGTTTTCCTCGTCGCGCGCGCTGTCGACGGCGCGGACGGTGAAGGAATAGGTCTTTTCGGCGGCGAGGCCCGTCGCGGTATAGCGCGCCGCGCTGGTCGTGCCGACCACTTTAGTCATGTCCCGGTCCTGGTAGATCCGGTAGAAAATGCTGCCGATCGCGCCGGTCGCCGGTTTCCACGAAAGTTCGGCGCGGGAGTCGGAGATGTCGGCGGCGTTGTCTAAGCCCGAGAAGGTGAGCACGGGCGCCGCGAGCGCCGAGACCTGTTTCTGGTTTTTTTCCTCGTTGCCTTCGGCGTCGGTCGCCCGGACGATGTAGTAGTAGGTCTGGCCGAGGTCGGTCTGCTCGTCCCGATAGGCGAACTGGTTCGGCAGGACCGCGATCGGCGCGGCGAAGTCCTGGGTGAAAGCGCCGACCGACCGGTAAACCTTGTAGATCAGGTCGGTCCCCGCCGTCACGTCGTCGGTCGCCGGGTTCCACGTCAGGATCGGGGTGCCTTTGTCGTCGACGATGACGTTGCTCAGGCCGGCGAAATCCGGCGCCTTCGGCAGCGGCGGCATGCGGCGCACGACGAAGTTGCGGTTCGGGTCTTCCCCGCGCGCGTCCTGGGCGCGGACGCCGAAGGTGTAGCTGACGCCGGCCTCGGGCTTAAGGAGCTCGAAGGTGAGGCCCTCGGTGATGCCGATCGCGTTCGAGTAGCCGGCGTCGGAGTAGACGATGTAGCGCACGGAGCTCTTCGGGTTCAGCGCCGCTTGCCAACTGATGGTGATCTTCTCGCGGCTCGGCGCGATGATGACGTCGGCCTCGGTCAGGCCGCCGAACTCGAGCGGCAGATCCATCACCAGCTTGACCAGCTTGACGACGGCGTTTTGGTCGAGGACGTTGCGGGAGTCGAAGGCGCGCACGCCATACGACCACTCGGAGCCCGCCGGGCGGGTTCCCATCGGGATCGACAGGGCGGTGGCCTCGACCGTGTCGATGACCGTGGTGAAGTCGGTGCCTTC
>JAYVWD010000922.1:0-3966 GCA_043786345.1 Pseudomonadota bacterium | reverse complement strand
CCGGAGAGCTCGCGCGGCGACTTGCCCAGGAGCTCTGTCGAGTAGCCGAGGCCGCGCAGGATCCCGTGCGCCGCGGACTCGATCGAGTAGCCACCCTGGCGGCGGTACTCGCTCTCGGCCCGCTCGAACTTCGCCAGCTCCGCCGGCGTCGGCTCGGCGTGCATCGCGTGCAGCGCTTCGTCCATTTCGTCTTTGAGTACGGCGATATGCGCCGCGCCGACCAGGCACTCCTCGATCACCGTCGGCTTCGGGTCCGGGTTCGGTTTCTGGGGCAGGTAGCCGACCTGGGTGCCGCTCGGGACGAGGACTTTGCCGTCGTCCGCCTCTTCGAGCCGGCAGAGGATGTTGAGGAGCGTCGTCTTGCCGGCGCCGTTCGCGCCGACCAACGCGCAGCGCTCGCCGGTCGGAAAGTGGTAGGAGACCCCTTCGAAGAGCGTGCGCGCGGCAAATGTTTTCTTGAGGTTCTCGACTCTTATCACGCCCGGGACGCTATCAGAACGTCTTCAGGTATTCGAGGGAATACTGCTCCGGGCGGTCGCCCTCACCCTTCTCCAGCACCTTTCCGGTGGCTCGGGCCTTGCCGGATATGGCGATACGCGTCGAGGCATCGATCTGCTTCGCGATGTCGCCTTTGTATCGTTCCTCGACATGCATGTAGTGGACGCTGACGAGCGGCATGCGCTTGTCGAAGAGGACGTTGTAGGCCGAGGTCTGAACGACCTGCCAGTTATCGGAGAACCGCCGGCCGAGCGCCAGGGTTCCGGCGACCGGGATGTTGAACGTCTGCTCCTGGGCGACCTTGTTGCCGTTGGTTTTCATGCGGTAGGTCAGGTTCACGAGGCCTTCGTCCTGGGCGACGTCGAATCGCCAGATCGGCATCGTTTCCGCCTTGAGCGCCGCGAGATTCTCGACGCTCTCGGGCTTCAACTTGGTGTTGAATTTGAATTTCGGAATTTTGAACCTGGTCCAGAACGAGTCGGACGAGGGCCCCGAACTCACGGCGTCGTCGAAGGAAAAGAGCTTGCGGCCCTGCTCTTCATCCAGTGCGCCGATCGTCCAGCGCACGTCCGCATGGCCGGCGAACTGCATCTCCTCTTGCGCGTCGCCCAGGGACACGCGGTCGAACGCCGCCCGCGCCGGGATGATGTCGGCGAGAACGAGGCCATACCGGACGTTGCCGGAGGCCGGTTTTTTGCCGTCGGCGCTCGAAAAATAGGACGACAGGTCGAGGTTCATGTTGAGGCCGGACTTCACCTTGTCGAGCACGGGAAGGTAGGTCCCCGCCCGGGTCGACCCGGCCTTTTGCGTCTCGCCGGCCAGGTAGGTGCGGAAATTCACGGAATTGGTCTTGGTCGATACCGGCGCTTCCTTCATCCGCGCGGCCGCCATGTCCCAGGTGGCCTTGTCGGCCTGCTTGGTTTTGAGGGCTTCGATTTGCCCCTTCTGCCAATCGGCGCCCTGGACCGCGGTGATCGTCTTGAAGACCTCGGAGACCTCGGCCAGGATCCGGTCGCCCAGATTGTTCACGGGGTTCGGCGGCAGCTTCTTTTGAAGCTCTTCCTTCGAATAGATCTTGGTAAAGACCGGCGTCACCTCGTTCGCCGCGATTCTGGCCTTCGCTTCCGGTGTCAGAAAGACGGTTGCCGAAATGACCAACATGAGCTGCGGGATCCGCCGGAGGCGAATCGAGGTCAGGACTGCCGGCAAACGGTTCTTGATGCGGCGGGCCAGTTGGCGGCGGTCTTCGGCGGAAAAGCGCATGGAGTCCTCGCGAGGCGGGGGGTGCGGACCGAGGGTCCGCGCCGCCCCTTTTGCAAGGCGTGCTCCACCCCCCAAAGGAAAACCCAAGTCTCCTGAAAGACTTGGGTTATCATTTTTCGAGGGGCGCTTTGGTGGTCTACTTTTGTCTAAAATTTAGACAGTCGTTCGACCCAAACTAGACCGCTCACTTCTGGCAGGCGAGCTTGAACGTGCCGCCCGGTCCGCCCGAGACGTCGCCACCGAGGAGACCGAGGCCTTTGAGCTTTTCTTTGAGCTTCGGCGGCTTGCCGTTGAACTTCCGGCCCTGACGGTCGATGAGCCCCGCACCCTCTTCGCCGCCGCCCGAACCTTCCTGGAAGATCACGAGGAAGTCGCCGTCTCTGGTGGTGATCGAGTGGAGCTCGGAGACGCCGCCCTTGTCGAGGCCATCCAGGCTCAGAGTGGTGCCATCGCCTCCACCCGCGAGGTTGGTGGCCTGAAACGCGTTATTGAGGCTGATCTGAACGTCACCGATCGACACGGTGGCGTCGGTCGTGGCCGCGATCGTCTTTTCGTACATATTGCTGCCGACCGGGAGGGATTCGAAGTCGGTATCAATCTCCGAAGTGAGGCCGGCGCCCTGCTGCTGGTTGTGGCCCGCCGCAAAAGAGATGCCTTTCATGGTCGCCGTCCAGCGGTCGAGGCTGAAGCCGCAGTCGCCGCCGGGGAGGCGCACGAGCTGGGTCGAGACGTTGTTCGTGAGGCTGAGGCACTTTTCTTTCGGGCCCCAGTCTTCCATGGTTCCGCACTCACCCTGCTGGTCTTTGCAAAGAACGACATCGGCGGTGGCCTGGCCGTTCTCGGCTCCGCGGCCGTAGGAGAGGGTCACGGTGCAGCGGGCGCCGACCGGGACCTTGGAGGTCTCGAGGCCGCCGGATACGGCGTCGGCGAGGGAGAGTCCGAGCTCGGCGTCGGTGCCGACGTCGACGTTGTATTGGCGGCTCGCGCCTTCCTTGTGGACGTCGTAGCTGCTCTTCACGGGGATGTCCTGGGTGTTCGCCACCTCGACGGACATCAGCGCGGCGCCATAGCTGCCGCCGAGGACCGTCTTTCGCTTGCAGGCGGCGAAGTGGACGGCGGCGACCGAGATGAGGCCCAGGGTGCCGACGGTGCGCGCAAGATCTTTGATCGCTTGGCGTTTCATGGGTCTCCTCACTTCGTGGGCGTGGTGGAGCCCGTGGAAACTTGGGCTTCGGTGTTGCGGCGTTGGCGGAACCAGACGTCAGCGATCTGACGGGTTTCACCGGACTTGGTCTTGAAGGTCGACGTGAGCTTCACGTCGTTGCCGGCCACGACCGGCCAGTTGTTCGTGTTGCTCGTCTTGAGGTAGGCGAGGCTGATTTCGGCGATTCCGGACTCGTCGAGGGTTTTGAGCTCCCCGGCCTGGGCGATGCCGTCATGGTTGAGGTCGCGCCAGACGCGGGCGTGTTTCCAGAGGGGGTCCTTGGCGTCGATCACGCCGTCGGCGTTGTCGTCATATTGGGCGAGGGCCTGGAAGCCGTTGTGGAAGCGCTTGCGCGCGGCCTGCTCGGGATCGCCCTTTTCCCAGGAAAACTCGCTGAAGAGCTCGCGGCCGTCGTCGATCTGGCCGTTGCCGTTCATGTCGAGGACGAGGAGCGCGTCGTTGCCCTCGACCCAGCCCGAGCGGAACTTTTTGCCGATGCCGGTGATGTCGAACATCACGGGCTTGGTGTCGTCGAAGGCGTCGATCAGGTCTAGCTTGCCGTTGCCGTCGAGGTCGAAGACTAGCGGCGATTGGTAGTCCTTGAAGGACTTTTGCGGCGCGGCGCCGCCGTAAGCCGGGTGATGCAGCGATACCGCGGGGGCATCGGCCGTGCCTTCGCCGCCCGGACAGCCATAGTTCGAGAGGCGGACGGTGCCGGCGCTCTGGATCTGGTAGCTCACCGAGCAGTCGATGATCTTGTACTGTCGGTCGTCGTTTTCGCTGCCGTCATTGCTGACGCCGCCGGTCGTGTCTTTGCAGGCCGACTGGTCGAGCGCGGCTTTCGGGTCGGTGGCCTGGCAGAAAGAGATGGTGCCTTGGCCGCCCCCGCCGGAGCCGGAGGCGACTTCGGCGCCCGTGTAGCCGAGGTCAATCTCGAGGACAAGTACCGTGTAGGCGCCGCCCGCGCCGTCGTCGCGCTTGCCTTTGGCGGCGGCGGCGAC
>JAYVWD010000921.1:0-1772 GCA_043786345.1 Pseudomonadota bacterium | reverse complement strand
AATTTCTTGCCCTTGGCGTCGTACATCTGCATCTTCTGGACGGCGACCTTCGTGACCTTCGGGATCGTCGTCTTCTTCCCGGTGATCTTGACCCACTTGAGCGCGCTCCAGCCGCCCTTGATGTCGTCGGCCGTGATGTGGACCTCGACCTTGTCGCCGAAGTCGTTGTGCATCTCCAGCCAGAAGTCCGCCACGCTGATGTAGGCCTTCGAGTAATTGTAGAGCTCGACGAGGACGCGCCCTTTTTTCCCGCGCTTCTCCGGCGGGGTCACGACGATGTCCAGGTGCGCGCCGAGGTTCTCGCGCTTCTTGTACGCGTCGGAATGGATGACCGTGCGCGCCGTCGGCGGGTCGGGGTCGTCGTCGCCCTTCGCCTTGGGCGCCGCGGCCGCCTTCGCCGCGGCCCGCGCCGCCATCGCCGGAGTCGCCGCGGCGAACGCCGGCGGCGCGCCCGCGGGGCAGAGCCCCACGAGCAGCGCCAGCAACGCCGCCCGAGGCGCGGCCTTGCCGGGTGTTCTGCGCCGAAGAGGCTTTATTTGGTGGCCTTCTTCTTCTTCTTGCCGCCGGCCTTCTTGCCTTTGCCCTTGGTGCCGGCGGTCGGCGCGGCGCCGGTCGGCTCATTTTCGGTCAGGTACTTGGCCGAGACGAACTCGTTCGTGCCGATCTTCGCCCATTCGCCGTTGATCACGACTTCGAGCTTGTCGCCGTGCTTGACGTGGCGGACGACCGGCGCGGTGCGGTCGGGCGCCGAGCGGACGTGGATCGCATAGGTGTTGACGAAGCGCGTGACCTTCGCGCCGTCGAAACCGGCATCAGCCGGTGCCGGAGCGGGGGCCGGAGCAGGTGCTGGCGCCGGCTCGGGCGCTGGCGCCTCGACTGCTGGCGCGGGCTCCTCGGCCGGTGGCGCCTCCTCACTGCCGCCTTCGGGCGGCGCGGCTTCCGAACCGGAGCCTTCGCTCGCCGGCTCTTCAGGCTCGTCGCCCGAGCACGCGTAGCCGTTGACGAGCAGAACACCAACCAAAAATGCGAAACGATAAACCTTCATCGGCTTCACTCCCAAAGAAAATGGCAATCTCCGCAGCCCTTAACTAACTAATCTGCCACTACTTACTGATTTTTGCAAAGCCTTGCGCGCCTTGGCGATTTCCGCCGGCAGGTCCAGCTCGGTGACCTGGAGCTTCTGCCCCAGCCGGAGCATGAATTCCTCCTCCTCGGCGCTGATCTCGCCGTCCGCGATGCAAAGCTTGAGCATGAAGAGGAGGAAGTTCTTCTTCTGGCCTTTGTTCACGAAGCGCAGCGAGGCCGGGACCTCCCCATTTTGGACGCGCGCGATGATCCGGTCGAGCGCCTCCGTCGTGATCCCGCGGCTTTGCGCGAAATTGAGGAGCAGCGCGTACTCCGGCGCCTTCAGGTGTCCTTTGGCTTTGACCAGCCCGATCGCCGCGGCCAGCGCGTCCTCGGTCCCCGGCTCGCGCCCGCCGCCGACCGCCGTCGCCGTCGCCGCCGCGGCTGCCCCGCCGTAGCCGGCCGTCCCGAAGGCCGCGACGTCGTCGAGCACCCAGTCCAACTCACCATTATTGAGCGTGATGCCGCAGCGCGCGCACTTGCCGCCGCCGGTCCGGGTCTCGGCGGCCCCGCAGCTCGCGCACGACCGGGCCGAGAACGTCGTCAGGGCCGCGCTCTTCGTCGCCGCCCCCCGCACCAGGACGAACTCCTGGTCGAAGCTCATCGTGTTTCCGAAGCTCGGCTTGACGAGTGCCGGCAGCTTCACC
>JAYVWD010000920.1:0-2524 GCA_043786345.1 Pseudomonadota bacterium | reverse complement strand
GATATCCTTTCCGATACTCTGGACCGGGAGCTGGAGGTCCACGAGACCCTCACCCGGGTCGAGGGCTTGAAAGTCCTGGAAGTCCTGAAGGACCGCATGTCTCCGCAGCTGGCCCTGCGCCAAAAGCGCCTGGACGCCCGCCGCGAGAAGGCGATCCGCAATTATGACGTGACCATGGAGAAGGTCCGGGTCCTCCAGACCGCCAAGAACTGGCGTTCGGCCTACAAGACCCTGAGCTACTACGTCGGACGCCACGAGAAGGACGTCCCCGACGACCTCCTCCTCAACCTCTGCGGCGAGTGCCTGCGGCTCGGCTTCAAGGCCGAAGCCAACCTCCAGGAGCTCTCCCTGTGGCTTCGCAAGGGCGTGGCCGCCTGCCTGGTCGCCGACAGCCCGGCCGCGATCGAGGAAGCCCTCGACTTCATCGACGCCTACACCGAGCCCTTCTCCACCGAAGCCGACGGCAGCGGCAAGCGCCTCCTCGGTAACGTGCTGGAAAATCTCAAGATTCAGGCCGAAAGCCACAACATGGCGCCGCAGCTGGCGGTCCTCGTGAAAGACATGGGCCTGAGCTGACGCTGCTGCTTACCCTTTCCGGGGGACCTCCCTTTGCGTAAGAAGATTCCTGCCCCGATCGTCGCCGCCGGAAAGTCCGAATCCAGGAACAAGCTAGTCAAGGGCGCGCATTTGCCGCGCCCTTTGGCGTCCGAGGCGGCCTACAAGACCTGCCCGGATGACGCGTTCCGCTTCACAGATACCTCGGTCCTCGGCAAGTCCCACGACATCATCTCGCAGGACCGCGCGGTCCGGGCCATCAACATGGGCCTCGGGATCCGCAAGCCCGGCTACAACATCTATGTCGCCGGCATCCAGGGCACGGGCAAGACGAGCGTGATCCGGACCTTCCTCGAGAAGTGGTCGGCCGACTCGCAGACGCCTTGCGACTGGATCTACGTCTACGACTTCAACGACACCGAGACCCCAAAGGCCATCCCGCTGCCGGCCGGAGAGGGCAAGAAGTTCAAAAAACGGATGGAAAGCCTGGTCAAGAACCTGCGCGAGTCCGTCCCGAAGGCCCTCCAGAGCGAGGACTATGAGAACGCCGTCAACGCCTACGTGTCCGCCTCGAACGAGCGCAAGGCCAAGCACTACGCCGACTTGGAGAAGCTCGCGAAATCGATGGACTTCGTGGTCAAGTCGACGCGCATGGGCATCGAGACGATCCCGATCGTCGACGGGCGCGCCCTATCCGAGAAGGAATACGGCAAGCTCAACGACCCGACCCGCGAAACCATCGAGGACAAACGCAGCACCCTCGAGCCCGAGGTCCTCGACTTCGCCCGCAAGGTCCGCGCCATCGAGCAGGAGACCAGCGAGTACGTCGAGTCCCTGCGCAGCGAGCTCGGCAGCACCCTGGTCGGCGTCGAGATCGACCCGCTCCTCGAAGACTACAAAGACAAGGTCGAGATCAGCGCGTACCTCAAAGAGGTCAAGGACCACATCCTCGAGAACCTCCTCGACTTCGTCGAGGTCGAGAGCGAGCAGGGCCAGCAGAACGAGATGTTCGACGACGAGCGCGACCGCTTCGTCAAGTACCGCGTCAACGTCTTCGTGGACAACACCACGACAAAAGGCGCGCCGGTCATCATCGAGACCAACCCGACCTACTACAACCTCTTCGGGCGCATCGAGAAGAACGTCGAGCACGGCATGTACCTGACCGACTTCACGATGATCAAGGCCGGCTCCGTACACCGCGCCAACGGCGGCTACCTGGTCCTCAACGCCATGGACGTCTTCAAGACCTCGGGCATCTGGGACACGCTCAAGCGCGTGCTCAAGAACCGTCAGGGCTTCATCGAGGACATGGGCGAGCAGTTCTCGCTGCTCCCGACCTCCGGCCTGCGCCCGATCCCGATCAACCTCGACGTCAAAGTCATCATGATCGGCAACGACGACATCTATCATCAGCTGTTCGACGGCGACGAGGACTTCAGCAAGATCTTCAAGGTCAAGGCCGACTTCGACTACAAGATGACGCGCACCCAGGACAACCTCGACGCGTACGCGTCCTTCGTCAGCACGCGGACGCAGGTCGAGTCGCTGCTGCCCTTCTCCCAGGGCGGCGTCGCCGCGGTCGTCGAGTTCGGCTCCCGGCTGGTCGAGGACCAGCGGGCCCTCTCGACCCAGTTCAGCGAGATCAAGGACCTCACGATCGAGAGCGACTACCAGGCGCGCCAGGAAGGCGCCGAGGTCGTCACCAGAGAGCACGTCGAGGAGGCCCTGGACCAGAAGTTCTACCGCTTGAATCTGGTCGAGGACCAGATGCTCGAGATGGTGCGCCACGAGGACATCCTGCTGCAGCTCGAGGGCGAACGCGTCGGCCAGGTGAACGGCCTCGCCGTCTACGACATGGGCGATTACTCCTTCGGCAAGATCGGCCGCATCACCTGCACGATCTCGCGCACGGACGACGGCGTGCTCAACATCGAGCGGGCGTCGAAGCTGTCCGGCAAGATCCACG
>JAYVWD010000919.1:0-8251 GCA_043786345.1 Pseudomonadota bacterium | reverse complement strand
CGGCGATGGCGGCAACCGACGGCGGCGCCAGCTCGAAGGACGCCGCCGAGTTCTCGACATAGAAGGCGAAGATGGCCTGCACCACGGCGGCATCGTCGGCGGTAACGGCTCGCAACATGCGCTCAGGCCCCCCGGATCCCCTGGTTGCTCGGGAAAATACCTCGGCAATATGGCTCAATTCGGCGCGGAGCGCGACGTCCGCGTCGCCCGGCCGCCGGGAATCAGCGCCTCCGGCACACGAGCCCGAACCCCCGCGGCCGCCAAATCCCCGCGAACTCGCCCCAAAGCATCTCGTGCTCCCGCCGCGCGCGGCTCCAACCCGGCGTCCCGGATCCCGCCAGGAAAACGCGCCGTGGCCGCTCGCCGACGCCGTAGAGCGTGACCCAGTGCCAGGTGTCCGCGCACCCGGTCGCGATCGTCGTCACGACCGGCGCGCCGGCGTGGATGGCCGCCGCCACCCCGTGGAAATCCAGGTCCTTTCGCGCCGTGACGACGACGCCCGAGGCCCGCAGCGCCTGGACCAGCCGCGCGTTCGAGGTCCCCGTCACGCGGTGCGGCGAGACCAGATCATAGAACCGCCCGACCGACCGCCGGGGGTGCAGCGCATGCACCGCCATCAGCCCCGCGACGAAGCCGCAGGAGAACGAGTCGGTCTGCCGGTAGCCCGGCATCCGCAGGGTGACCGCGTCGTCGGCCGGCGGCGGATGGGTGAGCGGGTCGGCGACGAGCTTCACGCCCGTCACGACCGTGAGGTCGTCCAGCCAGTCGTAGAGCCTTTCCGCAAAATCCATCCGAAGCCTCCGCGCGCGTCCCGCGGCGGTGTCTTTATGCCGGCAAAGGCGCGGGGGGGGAAGCGACATGGCGCGAAAAAATCAGGGCGTGATCTGCCAGATCTTCGCTCCCGAAACCCAGACGTACCCCTCGCCGGCCCGGATCGCGTCGCCGAAGCCGTTGCCGACGAACTGCGCGACGACGGTATTGGTGAGCGGGTCGATCCGGGTCACGGGCTTGCCGAAGACCGTCACCCAGACCGCACCCTCGCCCGTCGCGACGTCGCCGCCGCCGCCGGGCGTCTTGGTGTCGATGTCGGCGACCACGGCGTTCGTCGCCGGGTCGATGCGCGCGACGGTGCCCGTGCCCTGGCAGAGCACCCATACCGCACCCAGGCCGCCGGCGAGGAAGCGCGGGCCCTTTTTCACCGGAATGTCGGCGACCACGGTGTTCGTGGCCGGATCGACCTTTATCACGGTGCCGGCGGCATAACTCGTCACCCAGACGAAGCCGCTCTCGACTAAGACGCCGTGCGAATCCGGCGAAACCGGGATGTCGGCGACGACCTTGCCGGTGGCCGGATCCATCCGGGTGAGCGTCCCGGCGTTCGTGCCGCCGTTGCTCGTCACGGCCCAGACCGCGCCCTCGCCGACGCCGATGCTGCCCTCGCTGCCGCCGGCGAGCGTGATCGGGTACGTGGCCGACACCAGGTTCGTCGCCGGATCGATGCGCTGGATCGTGTTTTCGCCGACGCTCGGGATCCAGACGGCGCCGAGGCCCACGCCGACCCCGCGGTAGGGGCTGCCGTTGACCTTGATCTGCGCGACGACCTGGTGCGTCGCCGGGTCGATGCGCTTCAGGAAGCCGCCCGAGTTGGTCCAGAGCGACCCGAAGCCCGTTCCCATCCAGTCGGCGAAGCCGGTGTCGATCGTGGCGGCTATGTTGAGTTGGGTCGTCGGCTTGCTCGGGAAAGCGGCAGGTTCGCCGGCGTCCAGAACCCGTCCGGCGACCGGATCGGCCGTCTTACAGCCGAAGATCCCGAGCAAAAGGCCGAACGAGAGCGTGAAAACCGGGCGCATAATAGGGACTCCTGAGTTCCGGAGAGGCTCCTATAAGGATAGCATCCGGACCCCTCATGGGCTGTGCTCCCGGGTCGCTGAGCCGCGTTTCACACCCCGCCGTCCGAAGAGACTCCTTAACCATATGTTTTTGTTTCTTTTTTTTATTCCAGTCAAAAAGGCCAGCCCCCCGACCCCGGCCGGAGTCGTTCAAGTGAGCAATAGAGCTGGTAAAACTGGCCGGCCAGTCAAGGTATTCGGCAGCGCCGGCCACATGTCGTAGCCTCATTGAATCAAAGCTCTTCATTCGTTCGGTGCTTTTCTGGATAGCGGACCGCGCAAGGAACGCGCGGATCGAATCTCACGCTTATTGGGGGTTTGCAATGAGAAGGGATCTCTCCAAAAAGGGCTTCTTGCCCGCCGCGACGGTCGCCGCCGCGTTCGCCTCGTTCGGCTTCGTCGCGCCCCAGGCCGGCGCCCCGCTCGACCGCTCGGCCGTCAGGGCCGGAATGCGGGTCCTTCGCCCCGCCCAGGTCGAGGCGACCGGCTACGCCGGCTCCTTCGCGAAGGCCGGCGTCAAGGTCGAGGTCGACGCCCTCTCCGGCGCGCCCCGGCTGCTCACGGGCACCGCGCTCCTCGACGCCGCCCTCGACAAGAGCGCCGGCCTCGCCGCCTTCGTCGCGCAGGCGCAGCGCTGGGTCGAGCAGAACGGCGAGGCCCTCGGCGGCCTCACCTTCGCCGACCTCGAGCTCAACCAAAAGGCGGTCCTCCTCGACAAGACCGACCAGTTCCTGAAGTTCCGCGTGAAGCGTGACGGCCTCGTCGTCCAGGACGCCGGCATGGACTTCCGCTTCAAGCAAGGCAAGCTCCTCCAGGTCGTCAACCAGAGCTTCACGGAAGCCAAGGCCGACGAGCGCGCGCTCCTGGCCGGCCTCGAGCGCACGGCGGAAGCGGCCCTGATCGGCAGCTCCGCGCAGCACACCGGCGACGCCTACCGCGTCGTCGAGGACGGCAAGGGCTACCGGCTCGTGCGCGTCGCCCAATTCGCCGTCAAGGCCCAGGACGACCACCTCTTCCAGGTTCAAGTCGAAGCCGCTACGGCCAAGGCCTTCGAAGTCCGCGACTCCGCGTTCTACCTCGACGGCTCGGCCAAGGGCAGCGCCTACCCCCGCACCTGGTGGCACGACGACCCGGCCGAGCTCTTCGCCTACCGCGACGCGAAGCTCACCTACACGGGCGGCTCGGTCAACACCAACGGCTCCGGCAAGTTCGTCAATGCCCCGACGGCCGCGCAACCCGCGGTCAACGGCCTCGAAGGCGCCCGCGTCAAGGTCGTCCCGAAGACCGGCGCCAAGATCACCGCGAGCGGCACGAGCGGCACCGACGGCGCCTGGAACGTCGTCTACTCGAACACGGCGGCCCCGGCCGCGGAAGACAAGCTCATGGCGCAGTCCATGACCTACTTCCACCTCAACAGAGAGATCAACCACGCCAAGGAATACATCAGCACTCCGTGGCTCGACGCGCAGCTCACTGCCAACGTCAACCTCGACGACGTCTGCAACGCCTACTGGGATGGCTCTGCGGTCAACCTCTTCTCGGCGGGCAGCGGCTGCGCCAATACCGGTCTCATCTCCGACGTGTACTACCACGAGTGGGGCCACGGCCTCGACGCCAACACCGGCGGCATCGACGACGGCGCGTACTCCGAAGGGTTCGCCGACATCATGGCGCTCCTCATGAATCACTCGAACGTCGTCGGCAAGGGGTTCAAGACCGCCGACGGCTCGGGCGTGCGCGACCTGACGACTTTCAAGAAGCACCCGGCCAACGACAACGACGAGATCCACACCGCGGGCCTCATCATCGGCGGCACTTTCTGGGACCTCTTCCAGAACCTCAAGACGAATCACACCGAAACGGAGGCCGGCAACATCATCTCGAAGCTCGCGCTCAAGATGATCTTCACGGCGGCCAAGTTCACCGACTGCTACGCGGCCGTCCTGGTCATCGACAAGGCGGCGCAAAACCTCGACGCCAACGGCCCGAACTTCTGCGCCATCAACAAGGCGTTCGCGAAGCACGGCCTGGCCACGGCCGACACGTCCTGCAATTGAGCTCCTGAGACTCTGGAAGGCCCGTTGCGCTAGGATGGCGCAACGGGCCTTCTTCTTTTTTCCCGGCCTCATTCGCCCGGATGGAACTCGCGCTCGAGCAAAAAGCGGATCGCGTCTTCCGTGCGCAGCGACGGCCGCATCTCGTGCCGCGCATAGAGCGGCGCCTGATCCGAGTCATGCGGCGACCGCGGCCGCAGCGAGCTGGTTCATCGCCCAGGACCGCGTCTCGTTCCTGGCGAACTCCACCATCAGCACGTACGAGTCGCCGGACCAGCCGACGAGGCGGCCGTGGTCGGGCTTCGCCTCGACGTCGTTCAGGACGTCGGGCCCGCGGCCGAGGCCTAAGTCGACGTCGCCGCGCCGGAGCCGCTGCACGGAGCTCAGGGGCGGGTCCAGCCGGCCGAAATTCTCTTTCAGGAACCGCACGGCCTCCTGGAAGGCGCGCACGGCGTCGGCATCGGTGGCGCCCTTCGCCTCGGGCTTCGCGACGAGCAGGTGGTCCCAGCACGTCTTCCCATTTCCGGGAATTGGGAAGGTCGTTTTCCGGCTCCTGGGAAGGTCGACTGTAAAGCAGATTTCCCCATTCCCCGCCGAATCGGCCGCTTACGATGCCCGCAAACCCCTGGAGGACATGGCATTCCGCCTGCAATAGAGGTCTGCGGGAATCAACCCGCAGGAGTACGAACCATGAAAGCCATCCTCAAGTCCCTGATCCTCGCCTCGCTCGCCCTGGTCGGCACCAACGCCCTCGCCAAGGGCCCGGCCAAGAAGGAGGACGCGAACTGCGAAGTGAAGTCCAAGAAGAAGCACGTCAAGGACCAGGCGACCTGCGAGAAGGAAAAGGGCAAATGGCTCGTCGTCGCCCCCGTCGCGGCCACCGGCTCGGGCAGCGCGAGCGGCAGCGGCAGCGTCATGGGAACCAGCTCGGGCTCGGGCAGCCAGCCGGTCGAAGGCCAAAAGTAATCCTCCCCCTTCGGTAAGAATGAGGGCCGCGCGCGCGGCCCTCACCCATTTCCGGCCCCCACCGCCGCCCCCGGCCGATTTTCCGAGCTGACCGCGGCCCCTCGCCCGCGTATCTTGGGCCCCATGGAAAAAACCGCGCCCGCCCCGCCCCTGGCTCTGCCCAAGGACTGCACCCCGTTCGACGCCGCCGACGTCCGCCGCGCGACCGCGCTGCTGGAGGCCATCGTCGCCGACCGCGGCATGCTCCTTTCCTTCTCCGACGAGGAGCGCCGCCGCTTCCTCATGGCCGCCGGCCGCGCCTCGCGCCCGACGAAGGAAGAGCTTAGGCGCCTCGACCGGGCCGGCCGCCGGCAGCGGAAGAAAAAGACCATGGTCGCCGACGCCGAAGCCCGCGCCACGACCGGCATCCGCGCCGCGCGCCAGTCCCCGGTGTTCACCGCCCCCGCGCGCCTCGGGGCCGCCCCGGTCCGGGCCGGCGCCAGCGCGGCGGCGGCGGCGCCACCGCCGCGACCGAAGCTCGCGCGCGCCCGGCACTGCTATGTCTGCAAAGACCTGTTCGACGAGCTCCACTCCTTCTACGACACGATGTGCGCGCCCTGCGGCGACTTCAACTATGAGAAGCGCTTCCAGACGGCCCGGCTCGACGGCCGCGTCGCGCTCATCACCGGTGCCCGCGTCAAGATCGGCTTCCACGCCGCGCTGATGATGCTCCGCGCCGGCGCCCGCGTGATCGTGACGACGCGGTTCCCGCACGACGCGGCGCGGCGCTTCGCCCGCGAGCCCGACTTCGAGGCCTGGGGCGACCGCATCGCGGTGCACGGGCTCGACCTCCGGCATGCGCCGAGCGTCGAGGTCTTCACCCGCTACTTGGACAGCTCCCTCGACCGCCTCGACATCCTGATCAACAACGCCGCGCAAACGGTCCGGCGCCCGCCCGGCTTCTACCAGCACATGCTGGCCTACGAAGGGGCGAAATCCGCGGAGCTGCCGGCGCGGGAGCGCCACATCCTACGCAGCCACGAGGCCTGCCGCGACCTCCTCGAGCGCGCCGACGGCCGCATCCTGCCGCGCGCGACGCCCGGCGCCATGCCGGCCGGAGCCCTCACCGCCTTCGATTCCCCGCATTCCCAGGTACCGGGGCTGGGCCTGCGGGCCTCCGCCGCGCTCTCGCAGATCCCCTACTCCTTCGACGACGCGAGCCTCGGCCGCGAGGTGTTCCCCGACGGCGCGCTCGACGCCGACCTCCAGCAGGTCGACCTGCGCCGCGAGAACAGCTGGCGCCTGGCGCTCGCCGACGTGCCGACGCCCGAGATGATCGAGGTCCAGCTCGTCAACGCCGTCGCGCCGTTCATCCTCTGCTCGAAGCTCAAGCCGCTGATGATGCGCCAGCCCGCCGCCGACAAGCACGTCGTCAACGTCTCGGCGATGGAGGGCCAGTTTTCGCGCCGCACCAAGACGACCAAGCACCCGCACACGAACATGGCGAAGGCCGCGCTCAACATGATGACGCTGACCTCGGCGCCCGACTACGTACGCGACGGCATCCACATGAACGCGGTCGACACGGGCTGGGTGACCGATGAGGACCCGGCGGAGATCGTCGTGCGGAAGCAGGCGGAGATCGACTTCCACCCGCCGCTCGACATCGTGGACGGGGCGGCGCGCATCTGCGACCCGTTCTTCAACGGGCTGCTGACGGGCGAGCACGTCTGGGGCCAGTTCCTGAAGGACTACGTTTCCGTCGAATGGTGACGGCATTCAACGACCGCACTTGATCGCCTTGGTCTTGATGATCGCGAGGAACGCCTCCGTGAGGGCGGCCGAGTCCTTGACCTCGACGACGCCGCCGGCACTGATCGTCTCGGCCAGCGCCTTGTGCCCCGGGTCGCCGAGCAGGGCCGCCATATAGGCCTCGAAGGTCGCATAAGTGCGGGCATACCAGGGTCCGAGGCCGGCCTTGACGCTCGCCGCGTCGATCGACCGCATGAGCGCGGTGTGCTGCGCGAAGCGTTTGGCGCGCCCCTCGGCGCCATATAGGACGGTGATGACCGAGATCCCTTTTGCCGCGAGCGCGGCCGCCTGCGCCGCCACTCCGGCCGGGTCCGGATCGGTCGGATCGCCGTCGGTGACGAGCACGGCGACGCGCGCCTTGCCGTCGTCGGCGAGGCCGTCGAAGAGGGCGGCGGCGCCCGTCAGGGCCGCGCCATAAGGGGTCAGGCCGAACGGCTCGCGGCTTACGGCCAGGGCGGCGGCGACGCTCTGGCGGGTCGCGCCGTCGGCGGCGACCATGCCGTCGGTCGCCTTGGCCCAGCCGCCGACGAAATCGGCGCGCGTCGGAAACGAGCCCACGGCGAGCGACGACTGCGCTTCGGCGCGACCCGCGTGTTGCGCCGCGACCGTCGCGAGCACGTCGTAGGCGGCGAGCACGGCTTGCTCGCGGTGGGTCTCGCCGCCGCATTTGTAGAGGTCGGAGCCGCGGAACGTGCCCGTCCGCGTGGGCGCCGGGCAGTCGGTGGCGGCATTGGAGTTCGAGTTGTCGATCAGGAAGGCGACGTGCGCGCCGACGGCGCCTTCCGAGTCCTGGCAAGGAGGCGGCACGGCGACCACGACCTCGAGCGAGCAGACGACGTCGGGCTCCGCCGCGCCCTGGACGCGGCGGAGCTCGATCGTCTGCGTTCCGGCCGCAGGCGGCGTGAGCGTTACGGGCTGGCCTTTGCTCGTGAAGGCCTCGCCGGCACGGGTCAAGGTCGCCTCCTGGCGCGCCTCACCGGCAATGATGGTCTGGTAGAGCGTCGCGTCGCTCAAGGGCGCGGTCACCGTGACGGTTGCCGTCTCGCCGAGCGTGATCCGCGGCGGCACGACCACGCAGGTCGGCGCGGCGGGCGGCGGGGTCGGCTCGATGCGACCCTTGGCGGGCGCCGCGCCATAGAATTTCGCCTCGTTGCAGCCGCCAGCGAGGGCGGCGGCGAGCGCCAGAGGCGCAAGGAGAGATCGCGTCGTCGTCATGGTGAATTCCTCCGTAGGAGCAACAGCAGGGAGCGGCAGCAGGGTAGGAGGCGACGAGTCCTCTGAAAACAGATTATATTACAATCATAAAATAGTCATATAATATATTAAAGAATATTGAAATTATGGGTGATTATCCACCCTGACCAGGCTCCGCAACTTTTCGTTTTCCGATGCCGCGACGGCCGACCGCCCAGACGCCTTTTTTCACGCGCACGGACTGGGCGAGTGCCCTGCCGCCGACGGCGAAGGCATGGGCCAGGTTGGCGTCGATGGCGTCGAAGGCCTCTTCCAGTGCCACGATTTTCGCGGGCGAATCGGCCGCCTGCGGGTTGG
>JAYVWD010000918.1:0-2517 GCA_043786345.1 Pseudomonadota bacterium | reverse complement strand
GCATCCTGTTCGCCGCGGGCGCCGCCGGCGGCCTCGGGATCCCCGTCGTCTTCGTGCAGAAAACCACGGGTGCCGAGACCCGCGGCGAGGCCGTCGGGTTCGTCTCGGGCGGCGTCTTTGTCGGCATGATGCTGGGCTCGGGCCTGAGCGAGCTGGTGTTCTGGCTCGCCGGGCACGGGCCGGCGCGGTTTCCCGCCCTCTTCGGTACCGCGACCTTCGCCGGGCTGGTCGGCGTCGTCTGCGTCGCCGTCATCCGCTGGCGCGACGCGCCGCTGATCTACGAATCCTTGCCGCCGACGGCCGCGCCGCGGCCCGCTGAAGCCGGCGAGGCGCCGGTGGCCCCCGAGACGAAGGCCCGCTACGCGCTGCTCGCGCTCGGCCTCGCGACCGGCTACGCCTTTACGTTTTGCACGGTGTACCTGACGCGGTACCTCGCGGTGAAGCACCTCGGCGGCTACCTGACCTTCTTCTTCGCCTATTGCGCCGCGGCCTTCCTGGTCGGCCTCGCGACGAAGAGCTGGGGCAAGATGGTCGGCCACTTCCGGATGGCTTTGATCGGGACCTTCGTCAATATCTTCGGAACCCTCCTCTTCCTCACCGTGTCCGAGTCCTGGCACCTGGTCTTCCCGGCGGTCCTCTGCGGCCTGGCGCGGGCTTTTTGCAACCCCGCCCTGGTGGGCCTCGCGGAAAGCGACGGCACGAGCCAGCGCACCGTCCGCGGGACGGCGACCAACCGCATCTTCCTGGCGCTCGACGTCGGCAACTTCCTCGCCGCGCTCACCATGGGCCTGATCACGCACGCGTTCGGCTACGGCGTGACGCTGGCGGCGACGGCGGTTCTGGTGACGGCGGCCGGCGCCTTCTTCATCGTGAAGGAGCGGGAAACCGGCGCCGCGAAAAACATGAAACGCCGCAAAGACGACTTCCGGAGCCGCCGGAAGTCCGACTACGGCGACGGCCAGTGGCAGGCGGGGTCCGGCGCGCGCATGAGCCTCGTATACGTGCGCAAGCCGAGCGGCATCCGGCTCGACGGCGCCTGGCACCAGCCGTCCAAGGGCGGCGCCCGCCCCGGCGTCGCGCCGCCGCGCGGGGAGATCGTGCTGATGATCCACGCCGACGGCGACGACTTCTGCTCGCCCTCGATCCTCGAAAACCTGCAGAATTACTACCTCGAGCGCGGCTTGCCGGTCTTGCGCGTCAACACGTCCGGCAAAGGCGTCATCAACTACTACAACGTCCACAAAGGCGCCGAGCGCTATGGCACGGTCTACGAGGTGGTCGGCGACTGCCTGGAGGAGATCGACACCTGGTTCGCCTGGCTCCGCCGCCAGGGTTACCTGCGCGTGACGCTCGTCGGCCACCGCCTCGGCGCCGTTAAGGTGATGTATTACGCCGCCCACGGCCAGGACGCCGGCATCGTCAACCGGGTTGTCGCGCTGTCGCCGCCGCGCCTGGCGCACGACACCCTGCTTGCGCAGGATACGACCGGCGAGTTCCGGCCCGATCTCGAGAAGGCGCAGGCGCTGATGCGCGCGGGCACGCCCGACGCCTACTTCGACGCCCAGTTCCCGTTCCCCGACCTGCAGAGCGCCCGCTCGTTCCTGGACAAGTATGGGCCGGAGGCGCGCTACGACCTGATCACGTTCCTGCCGCGGGTTCAGTGTCCGGTGCTCGTGCTGCTCGGCTCGCTCGAGGAGAAGGCGCTGGTCGTGGCGCGCGGCCTGGCGAAGGACCTGCGCGCGCTGTCCGGGAAGTGCCCGCTCCTTTCGGTCGAAGTCGTGACGGGCGCCAACCAGTACTACTCGAACGTCCGCGAAAAGGCCGTGCTCGCGGTCGATGCCTGGGCGCTGGCGCGGACAGCCGAGGACGTGACGGAGACGGAAGTCGAGCCGATCTTGACGCTCGTCCCGGAGCGGACCGGCGCGGCGTGAGCTGCGGCGGACGTTGCGCGGGCGGCGCCAGGCCTGAAAAAAGCGTGGCTTTCGCGGCAGGCGGTTGGCTTTGGATTAGAGAAAAGACCCTCAATCTGAGGGACCAGATTACCCGCCATGGTAAAACGGTCCAAGAAGAAAGGGGCTTTTCAATTGAAAAGAATACGCAAGAAGCTTGCCGCCGAGAGATTGAGGATCAGCAATCGCCTTGAACGCGCTCGGCCTGCAGTACAAGGCGGTCGAGACCCTCTTTCGCCAGGAGCTGCAGGCCAAGTTCGTCGCCGCGATCGCCGATCCATCCGGCATTTTTCAGCGCAAGCTCGACCTGATCGGCTATGGGCGCGGCGGCCGGACGCGCGTTGAGGCCTTCGAGGCCTATCTGGCCGGACTGCCGATCGTCCGCGACATTCCGCAGTTCAGCGGCTATAAACTCAGCCGCCTGTTGACCGCGGTCGCCATGTATCACCTGGCCGACCGACGGCTCGAGTGCGGTGCAGGTCTATGAATCCACGAACGTCGGCGGCACGTTCGCCGACCCCGGGGCCGTCATCTTCAGCGGCGTCAATGCCGTGCGTCTCGGTGACGG